>DATEOQ010000125.1:0-2535 GCA_035273905.1 Candidatus Eiseniibacteriota bacterium
GCAACATCCCCGAGCGCGCCCGGAGATTGAATGGAGGTGGCGAGGATCCCGCTCACCCGCGCCAGCAGCTCCAGCCGCTGCCGCGCTCGCTCGGTCTCTGTGCGCGCGTGCTGCTCGGCGCCGAGGATCTCACGCGTGAACTCGTAGGCCGCCTGGAACTCCTCCGCACGCTGTCGCACCGAGATGTCCCGGACGAACCATCGGAGGTCGGGCGGAGCGCCCGGCCGGGAGTCGAGTGCGGCGACGGTCACTCCGGCGATGAACGGATCGGCATGTCGCGGCCGGAGGCGAAGGGGCCATTCCCCCGTGCGCTGGCTGGCGATGTTGTTGAGCCGCCACCGGAAGGCCCGGATGTCCGTCTGGACCACGAAGGCGGAAAACGGCTTGCCGACGAGGAACCGTCGCGGCACCTGCAACATCTCCGCGATTGCCGCATTCGCTTCGCGGATCATGCCGGCGGCATCGGTGATTAAATACCCGTCCGGGCCCTCCGTCAGCAGACGGCGATGCTCGATCAGGGCGGCGTCTGCCGCCCGCCCTTGGGCCTGCGCCTCCTTGAGCTTCTGCGAGGACCGCGTGATGATGGCCGCGAGCTTCTGGAATCCCTCGGCGACCGCACGCCGCTCGGCGGCCCACTCGTCGTTGTCGCTACGGGCGGGCTTCTCGACGAGCAGCAGGAGCCGGCGGACCCGCTCGGAGAGGACCTGAATCTCTTCGTCGATCGAGATTGGATCCATCGGCTTTTTCCCTCAGGAACTCGGTTCTTCCTCCATGAGCACGATCGCACCGCGAATCTCGGCGGCCGAGCCCCGGAGCGGGGTCACCCGAAGCGAGCACCGCACGTGCTTCCCTCGCCGGTTGACCGCCTCGACGGCGATGCTCACGTACGCGCTCTCCTGCGCGAGCACCGCGCGAACGGGCCCTCGAAGCTGCTCGACGGGGAGGCCGATGTCGAGATTGAGGAGGTGGCGATTTTGCACCTCGTCGGCGCGAAGGCCCCACATGTCCTCGGCGCGGTGATTCCACGCGAGAACCTGGAAATCGGGATCCACGACCACCACTCCCGCCTCGAGGCCCGACAGGACGGAGGCGAGAAAGGCGTTGGCGTGATTCAGCTCCTCGCTCCGCATCCGCAGCTCGGTGTTGGTGGTCTCCAGCTCCTCGTTGGTCGACTGGAGCTCCTCGTTCATCGTCTCCAGCTCCTCGTTGGTCGACTGAAGCTCCTCGTTCGTGGTCTCCAGCTCCTCGTTGGTCGACTGGAGCTCCTCGTTCGTGGTCTCCAGCTCCTCGTTCGACGACTGAAGCTCCTCGTAGGCCGTCTCCAGCTCGTTCTTGGACCTCTCCAGATCCTCCTGGAGCCGGCGGACCCGCGTCGTGTCCAAGAAGCTCACCTGGACCCCGGGGGTCTCCCCGCGCGAGTCCCGCAGGGGCACGACCTCGACGTCCAGGTAGCGCGGTTCGCCCGTGTCGGTGGGCCAGAGCACGTCCTTGCGGGACACGTTGCCACGCTGCGTCGTCGCTTCCTGGATCACCGAGCGGAGCTCGACGGGGCGATAGGACAGCTCCAGGTCCTGGAAACGCTTGCCGATGTCCAGAGGGCTGAGGCGGAACAGCCCGCGCGCACGCGCGTTGGCGAGCGCGAGAGCGCCGTCCGTCCGGATCACCAGCCGAGCGACCGGATCGGCCTCCAGCGCCAGCGCGTTGATGGTTTCGTCGCCAGGCATCGCGTCGTTCCCCTCTTCGCGCGTGGGCAGCATGAAATGATCCCGGCCGTTGGTCCCGGGGGTCTTCGTGAAGACGCGCCACTTGAGCTCCACCGGCGTGAACAGGTCCCCGTGAGTGAGCAAGAGCTCCGCGCGCCCCATGAAGAGGTAGCCGCCTCCTCTCACCGCGAAGTGAAATCGCGACAGGACACGCCCCTGCGTCTCGCGCGTGAAGTACATGAGGGTATTGCGGCACGTGAGGAGATGCACGCGCGAGATCGGCGCGTCCTGCACCAGGTCGTGGCGGCCGAAGATGATGGATCGCCGCAGGTCCTTGTGGAAGACGTAGCGATCGTCGACGCGCTCGAAGTAGCGCGCGAGATACTCGGGCGGGACGTCCTCCACCTGGTGGACGCCGTAGGTCGCATGGCGCGCCTGCACCAGCGCGTCCTCGTCGACGTCCGAGGCATAGATCTTCACGCGGTGCCGGAACTGCTCCACCCCGAGCTGCTCGGCGAGGACCATGGCAATGGTGTACGCTTCCTCGCCCGAGGCGCACCCGGCGCTCCACACCCGAATGGCTCCCTCTGGGCGCGTCGCGGCGAGAATTCGCGGCACCGTCTCGGAGGCGACGTAGCGCCAGGCGTCGGCATCGCGGAAAAAGCTCGTGACGTTGATGAGAATCGTGTTGAAGAGCAGCGGGAACTCTTCGACATGGGACTCCAAGTACTCTTGGTACGTTTCGAAGCTAAGGGCTCCCACCGCCTGCTGCCGCTTCTCGATACGCCGCACGAGGCTCGACCGCTTGTACGCCGTGAAGTCGAAGCCGCGG
>DATEOQ010000126.1:0-15360 GCA_035273905.1 Candidatus Eiseniibacteriota bacterium
TCCGCCATTGCGAGACGCACGCCCGAAGCCCCTGCCGGGGCACCTTGCAACTCCATGCAATCCTAGCTATTTGCGGCCGTTCGAGCCCTAAACATGCGCGTGCCCTGGCCCGATACACGGGGGGACCAGCCCAGGGAGGAACGCATGGCCTTAGAAACGCGGACAACCACTCCAAGCCGGACCTCGCTTCCCGCCGTCGAATCGCTCCCGGGGGCTCTCGCGCTCCTGGGCGGGCTCAATCACGTCGCGCGCGCGCTCGTGCCCTTCGATCCGGGCGGAACGTCGCTCGCTCAGGTCGTGCTCGGCGTGAAGCGGATCCTCCATCCGGATGGAACGGCGATCCTGATCCGCGGGCAGAACGGCGAATACCTCTTCAAGACCGTCGACGGCGTCTTCAATGAATGGAACCGCTACTACCTCTCCGGAAGCGCCGCCGAAATCCTCGACAAGCTGCTCGAGCGGGACACGGTGCTCCTCTTCAAGAAGGGTCAGAAGAGTCCCTGGGCCCGCGAGTTCCTCTTCGCCGAGGGAATGGCGTGGGGCGCCGCGGCGCCGATCCGTCCGCAGGGCGAGCGCGTCGGCGCGCTCCTGCTCAATCACTCGACCGCGCTACCCTTCCGTCCCGAGCACGTGGCCTCGCTCCAGAACCTGGCGACCCTCGCCGGGATTGCGGAGCGCGAGGACAGCCATCGCGCGCATCTCGAGGACCTCTTCATGGGGGTCATCGTGTCCCTCACGATGGCGCTCGAAGCGAAGGATCCGTACACCGAGGGCCACTCCGCGCGCGTCGCCGCGTACTCGGAGGCCATCGGCAAGCAGCTCGGCATGCAGCCGGAGCAGCTCGACGTCGTGCATCGGTCCTGCCTCGTTCATGACCTGGGCAAGATCGCGGTCGACGGAAGCATCCTCGGCAAGGAGGAGGGGTTGAGCTCGCACGAGCGGGAGAAGATGGATCTTCACCCGGTCATCGGCGAGGACATCCTGCGCCCCATCACGCTTCTGAAACCCCTCCTCCCTGGCGTGCGATCGCACCACGAGCACTACGACGGCACCGGCTATCCCGACGGACTTGCCGGCGAGGCGATTCCGATCGAGGCGCGGATCATGGCCGTGGCCGACGCGTTCGACGCGATGACGTCGAACCGCCCGTACCGGAAGGCGCTGCCGGAGGAGGACGCGCTCGCGGAGCTGCGTCGCAACGCGGGCACGCATTTCGATCCCCGCATCGTCGCCGCGTTCGAGCAGATCTATCCCGCGGTCAAGCGAACGCTGGAGCATTTGCGGCCGCGGAGCTAGCCGCATCGTAAGCGGGGCGAGCTGACCGCGGCGTAGGCGCGCGCCTAGCGCGCTTTGCGCAGGAAGACCGTGGTCCCGTGCTCGGGACCGGTCTCGAACTTCACCTCGTCCATCAACTGCCGCATCAGGAAGAGCCCTCGTCCGTGCGGACTCAGGAGCTGCTCCCCTTCGGTGGGATTGGCCACGCGGCTCGGGTCGAATCCGCGTCCGTGATCGTCCACGCGCACGTGGATCGAGGACGGGTCCACCGTCACCTCGAACTTCACTTCCTTGTCCTCGGCGAACATGTTGCCGTGCTGGACCGCGTTCGTGCCGGCCTCGATGACGGCGATGAGCAGATTGTTGAGGAAGTCCTCGTCCATCCCGTGGCGCTCGCCCAATTCCTGGAGCAGCGCGTGCACCTGCGCCAGCTCCTCCAGGCGGCTCGGGATCGTGAGATGGACGGTTTCGCTCGAATGGGGGCGGGCGCCCATAGATCGCTACTGTACCAGAAGGGACCAGCCCGGGCGCGCCGGAATGCGGTCCGCCGGGCTCGGGTTGGTGCTCGTCCCAGGCATCAACCGTGGGCCTTCAGGGCGAGCAGGGTGATGTCGTCGATCGGGTCCGCCCCGTCCGTGAAGCGGGTGACCTCATCGGCGACGCTCCGCACGATCTCTTCCGCCGTCAGGCGATCGGGAAGCCGCTCCACGAACGACACCAGCCGCTCCTCGCCGAAGTCCTCTCCCAGCCGGTTACGCGCGTCCGTGATTCCGTCCGTGTAGAGGAGGAGCGTGTCCCCCGGCTGGAGGGACGCCTCGGAGTGCCGGTAGAGGAATCCGGGTTGGATCCCGAGCGGGATCCCCCCTTGGTCGAGGAAGCGGCAGTGCCCCTCGGCACTGCGCAGGATGGGAAAGTTGTGCCCCGCGTTCGCGAAGGAGAGGTTGAGCCCGCTCCCACTCACCTCGGCGAGGAAGCAGGTAGCGAAGCGATCCTCGGGCGTGGCCTCGTGCACGAGCCGGTTGAGCCGGTTCATGATGACCCCCACCGACTGGCGCTCGATGGCCTGGGTGCGGATGGACGCCTGCACCATCGACGCGAGGAGCGCGGCGGGCACCCCTTTACCCGCGACGTCGGCGATCGCGAGGAGGTAGCGGCCGTCCCCCAGCTCCACCGTGTCGTAGTAATCGCCCCCGACGAACTTGCTCGGCGCGTTCATCGCGGCGAGCCCAAAGCCCGACGTCTGGGGCAGCTTGGTCGGGAGCGACTGCTGCTGGATGCGGCGCGCCACCGCCAGCTCCTCCTCGAGGATCGTCTTCTCGAGGCTGTCGCGATAGAGGAGCGCATTCGTGATCGCGACGCTCGTCTGATTCGTGAGGGTCTGGAGGAGTGAGACCTCGGCGGCGGTGAAGCGCGTCTCCGTGATCTTCCGTCCGAGCGCGATGAGTCCCAGGAACTGCCCGGCGTGCCGCAGCGGAAGAAGGAGATAGGGACCCGTCGCGAGGAGGGGCGCCATGCTTTCCGACACTCCACGCTCCTCGGCCAGCGGCGCGATCTCCTCCATGCGGAGGAGCTCCGCCCCCTCCACGAGCCGCACGTAACCGTCGCGCGGGCACGATGCGATCGCCGCGAGATCCACGCCGCCGCCGAACCCATGCGCCACCGCGGCTCGCCGCTCGGGCGCGAGCAGGAGCACCGTCGTGCGCGCAGGCACCCCCTCGCGGAGCGTCGCGAGGAGCTTCTCCGCGAGCGTGTCGAGATCGAGCACGGTCAGCATCTCGCCGCTCACGCGACGGAGCAGCGTTCGGTAGTCGCCGCGATCCCGGAGGAACTGGCGGTCGAGGATCTCCTCCAGCCACGAGAAGACCGGCTGGAAGAGGATCAATGAGAGCAGCAGGAACGCTGTCTGGAAGACCGTGGTATCCGCCGTGGTCACCGACTCGAGCAGGAGATCGAAGCGACGGACGATGAGAACATAGACGCCAAAGACGAACGCCGACGTGACCGCATAGAGGATCGACTTCCGCGCGATCAGGTTCGCGTCGAGAAAGCGGTGCCGCACCATCGAGTAGGCGATCCCGCCCGAGCCGATCAGGAGCGCCAGGATGATCAAGGACGAGCGGATGAGGGGCGGCCAGGAGCGATTGAAGAGCGTGGGGATGGGTGACGCGACGGCGTAGATTATGGCGCACGACGCGAGGCCGACGAAAATCGTTCCCACCTGCCGCCGGATGAGCGGGTTGTGGGTCTTCCGGAAGCTCACCCAGAGGAGCGTGAGCGCGGCCGCGATGTAGAAGAGGTTCACCATCGAGAAGAGGATCTGGTGGAACCGGAAGATGAGCTCGACGGGGAGCCGCCCGTACGTGATCAAGCCGGCGCCGAGCGGATTCTTCGCGATACCCGCGGCGACACGCCCCCAGAGCGCGCCCTGGCCCTGGAGGAGCATGAGGATCAAATGGAACGCGTGGGGCGCGAAGATCCAGAGCGTCGCGCCCGGAATCTTCCGGAAGATCTTGTTCTCGGTCGGGAAGACGCACGCGAAGTAGAGGAGCGACGGGAAGAAGAATTCCCAGAGATAGGCGAACGAGCGGAGGAAATCGTTCGACCCCGGGCGCCCCGTCGGCGACAGGATGTCGATGATGAACCCGATCGCGCCGAGCACCGAGCCCATCCCGCCCGAGAAGAGCATGATGGCGGTCGCGCGGTTGGCCCGCTCGCGCGGCGCCTCGCGGAGGATGATGATCCCGAGGAACACCACGAGCACGCCCACCATGGCATAGGCGAGCGCGATCGAGGCATTCGCGACGGGAGTCGGGTTCATCGAGCCTGTTCGACCTCGTCGGGCAGGAACGAGCTGGGTGCCATCAGGAGCGGCTGCCCCGGCTTGTCCAGGATCTCCTGGATGACCCGCGCCTCGTACGTGAGCGCGGGCGTGTTGGGCGCGAGCGTGGCTCCGCGGACCACCGCGCCGCCGAGGAAGCTCGGCAGCTTGAAGAGGCCGGGCTTCGGATACTCGACCACGCGCACCTTTTGCCCGGGCCTGATGCCGGCCGCCCGCTTGGCGGCCTCCATGGCGTCGGTGAGGGTTCCGATCCGATCCACGAGTCCGGTCGCCAGCGCCTGGCGGCCGAGCACGACGTGCCCCTCGCCCAGCTCACGAACGCGGGCCTCGGGGAGATGCCGGGCGGTCGCGACCTTGGTCACGAAGCTGGTATAGAAGTCGTCGAACAACGCGTGCACCTCGGCGCGCTCCTTGTCGGTGAGATTGCGCTCGGGAAGGGTGGCGCCGAGGAGCGGGATCCGGATTCCGCCGAGAAGATCCGCGCTCTGGCCGCGCTGCACGTGGTCCGACGTGAACCCGGTCTTGTTGCTGAAGCCCTGGTTCCAGGCCCAGCCGCCGATGATGCCGATCGAGGCGGTCACGCTGAGCGGCGTGGAGTAGATGGTGTCCGCGTCCATGCTGATCCAGTACCCGCCGCTCGCGGCCACGCGTCCCTGGCTCACGATCACCGGCTTCGCCTTCGCCGTCTTGGTGGTCCGGTGCATCGCGCGGATCTCGCCCGCGACGAGGTCCGACGCGAGCGCGTCGCCGCCCGGCGAATCGGCGCGGATCACGACCGCCTTGATGCCGTCGTCCTTCCGGTACTTCGCGAGCTGCTTCGACGTGGGACGCGCCTTGATCCCCTCGTCCATCGCACACTCGCCGATCTGGTAGACGAGCGCGATCTCCGGCCGCGGCCCCCACTCCTCATCCGGCTGCCACCGGACCTCCGCGAGCGTTCCGGGAGAGACAAGGGCGGCCTTCTTCGGCCCGAGGCTCTTGGCGACGGTCTTGAGCGTGTCCGGGCGTCCGATGACGTCGACCCAGCCGATGTCCTTGAGCCGGCGCGCCGTGAGGAGCGGGCTCTCGTTCACCACGCTGTCGAACGCGTCCGGCTTCACGCGTCCCGCGGATACGAAGCCCGCCTTGAGCTCGGCGTAGGCGTCGTCGACCAGGCCCTGGAGCTGCTCCCGGTCGGCGGGAGACATGTCGGTGCGCGAGAAGGTCTCCATCGCCGACTTGTACTTGTACCAGCGCCACTCGTCGAAGCCGATCCCGAGCTTGTCCATGGTCCTCTTCAAATAGGTGCGCGAGATCTGGATTCCTGGGAACGTGACGATTCCCATGGGATCCATCACGATCCGGTCGGCCACGCTCGCCAGATAGAAATTGCCCACCTTGGCGTTGTCCACGTACACGACCACCTTCTTTCCACGCGCGCGGAGGTCCGCGAGTTTCTCCCGAAGCTCCCAGAGCATGGCCACGTTGGCCTCGAACCCGGAGAGGTTGAGCACAACTCCAGCCACGGTCGGGTCTTCCTCGGCCTTGCGGATCGTCTCGAGGAGGGGCCAGAACGCGATCGAGCCAGCGTCTCCGTACACGTACTTCTGGTAGACCGCCTGGCCCTTCAGGTCCATCTGCACGTAGCGGCTGCGGTACGCGCGCCGCGCGTCGATGTCGATGCCGCGCTGTGGCGGCTGGAGCCGTGCCACCCACTGCGTCGCGCCGAGGTTGCCGTCGCGGTCGTACTGCGGCGTGGCGCGGAAGCCCGCGCGCTGGAGGGTCACGCCCACGGTCAGTTGTAAATGGTCCTGGTCGCCCCAGCGTCCCGCGACTTCAAAGCCGGGGATGGGTCTGATGGCAACGCCGCCCGCGAGCGGGCCGTCGTCCCAGCGATCGCCGCGCGAGAGCGCGTAGTCGCCGAACAGGAGCAGGCGCGGATCGCCGAGGGGACGGATGCCGACATCGAAGACGCCGTCGACGTCCCCCTGCGTGAGGCCGAAGCGCGTGACGAGCCCGGTGCTGACATAGCGGTTCGGGCGGCTGATGCTGCCAAAGCCGAGATAGTTGTCGTGGTTGAACGCGCCCTTGCCCGGGCCCGAGAAGCCGAAGCTCATGCCGCTGTAGTAGCCGCGCGTTCCGCCCCCGGCGCCGATCTGCCAGTCGGTGACGTGATCGGGCTCGCCGCCGATCAGGGCGTCGTGGCGCCGGATCGACATGCCGAGCCCCTGGCCGAAGGCGAGGCCCCAGTTGTCCATCGCGTGCGGCCGCACGCTCTCGTCCGACCAGTAGAAGTCGAGCTCGCCCTTCTCGAGGACGCCCCACTGCGCGGGATTGAAGATCGCGCCGATGGCGCCGTCGTCGGTGCCGGGGGTCTTGGAGAGGATGTTGGATTCGTCGACGTAGGACGGGAGGCCGTCCCACGCGAGCGCGGGGGCGGCGAGGGCGAGTGCGGCCGCCGCGATCGCGAGGAGGGACGCCGTTCGACGCCCGGCACGCCGCGTCATGACGTTCCGCCCGCTCCGGCCGCCTTCTTCTGCTCCTTCCAGCGCGCATAGACCGCGCTGAACCCGAACAGCACGAACACCACCGTGATGGAGAGCCACCGCGGAACCTCCCAGGCGATCAGCCCGATGGAATGGAAATACTCGATCATCAGCTTGATTCCGACCCACGCCACGATCACGTACGCGCCGTCCACGATCGCGGGATATCGCTGCACGATGCCGAGGAGCTGCCCGATCAGGAGCCGCATGGCGAGGATCCCGAGAAGGCCGCCCGTGATGATGACCCATGCCTTCCGCGACATCGCCACCGCCACGAGGATCGAGTCGATCGCGAACACGATGTCGGTCAGCTCCACGCGCACGACGGTGCTCCAGAACGCGGAGAGTCCCAGGAATGTCTTGATGACGGTCTTGGCCCCGCCCTCCTTGCCCTCGGGATGCTCGATGAAGTGCTTGGCCGGCAGGTAGAGCAGGTACAGGGCGCCAATCAGCTTCACCCAATCCCAGTGGATCATGTAGGTGGCGAAAAGGGTGGAAAGGAACCGGAACGCGAAGGCGCCGAAGATGCCGTAACGAAGGGCTCGGGTTCGCTGCTCGGGGGGGAGCGGTAGGACGAGAACGGCGAGAACGAGCGCGTTGTCCGCGCTCAGGGCCCCCTCGAGAAGGACGAGGAGCCCGATGGTGGCGAAGTCGTGCAACTCCACTCCGAACGGCATAGAGTGGACGACTTTACAGGAAAATCAGTCGGCCGGGGCGGAGGGTGCTGTAGGTGGGGGTGGGACCGGCTTGCCGGCCAGGGCCGGAGCGTACATCTCACGCACGTACTGCTTCACCATCCGCCGCGCGGAGAATGCCGGGGTGACGGTGCGGAGCGCGTGCCGCACGACCTGGAGCCAGCCGCGCGGGATGCCGTCCATGCCGCGGTCGTAATAGAGGGGCACGATCTCCTTCTCGAGCAGCGAGTAGAGACGCTCCACATCTTCGGCATCGATGTCGCCGTCTTCCGCCTCCGGGAACGCCCAGCCGTTCTTCCCGTCCCACGCCTCCATCCACCACCCGTCGAGCACGCTCAGGCTGGGTACGCCGTTGATCCCCGCCTTCATGCCGCTCGTGCCGCTCGCCTCCAAAGGAGCGCGCGGATTGTTGAGCCAGAGGTCGACGCCTTGCACCATCCAGTGCGCCGCATGCATGTCGTAGTCCTCGAGGAACGCGATGCGCCCGGCGAGCAGCGGATCGCGCGCGGCGCGGTAGACGGCCTGGAGAAGATCCTTGCCCCCTTCGTCCGCGGGATGGGCTTTTCCGGCGAAGATGATCTGCACCGGGCGATGGGTGTCGTCGAGGATGTGCCTGAGTCGATCGAGGTCGCGAAGGATCAAGGTCGCGCGCTTGTACGACGCGAAGCGCCGCGCGAAACCGATCGTGAGCGCCTCGGGATCGAGGAGCGCGCCGAGCGCGACCGCCTGGCTCGCCTCCACGTCATGCGCGGCCCAGCGCTGGCGGAGCCGGTCGCGGAGGAAATGGAAGAGCCCGAGCTTCACGTGCGAGCGAAGCGCCCAGAGCGCCTCGTCGGGAATCGATTCCGCCTTCTGCCACAGGGCCGGATCGTCGTGCCGCCGCAGCCAGTCCGGATCGAGGTGGTCGCGGAGACATCGGTCGGTCGCGTTCGCGACCCAGGTGGGTACGTGGACACCGTTCGTGATCGAGACGATCGGCACCTCGTCCGGCTTCTTGTCCGGCCAGAGCGAGGTCCACATCGCACGCGAGACCTCGCCGTGCTTCCGGCTCACCGCGTTCACGTGCCCCGAGAGCCTGAGCGCGAGCGCCGTCATGTTGAACGCCATGCCCCAGTCGGCCGGATAGGACGCGAGGCCGTAGAGCTTGGCCCGGAGATCGCCGAGCGCGGTCACGCCGTAGCCCTCGATCGGATCGAGGTGCCCCTCCATGAGGGGGTAGTAGAAGGCGTCGTGCCCTGCGGCCACCGGCGTGTGCGTGGTGAACACCGTGGTGCGCCGCACCGCGTCCACCGCCTCGTCGAACGAGCGACCCGCAGCGATCTCCTCGCGCACGCGCTCCAGCATCATGAGCGACGTGTGCCCCTCGTTGCCGTGCCACACCGTCGGCCTGATCCCGAGCGCGCGGAGCACGCGCACGCCGCCGATCCCGAGGAGGATCTCCTGGCTCACCCGCGCATTCTGATCGCCACCGTAGAGGCGCCCCGTCAGCTCGCGGTCGCCGGTCGTGTTCTCGTCGAGATCCGTGTCGACGAGGAAGAGCCGGCTCCGCCCGATGCTCACCTGCCACGCCGCCACGTGGAGCGTGCGGTCGGGGAGCGAGAGGCGGACGCGCAAGAGCTCGCCATCGGGCGTCCTCACGGGGGACACGGCGACGTGCTCCCGCTCGATCCGCTCGTAGACCTCCTCCTGCCGACCCTCCGCGTTCACGTGCTGGCGGAAGTAGCCCTGCGGGTACATGAAGCCGATGCCCACGAACGGAAGTCCGAGATCGCTCGCTTCCTTCGTGATGTCTCCCGCGAGCACACCGAGTCCACCCGCATAGAGGGGAAGCGAGTTGTGGACTCCGTACTCGGCGGAGAAGTAGGCCAGGACGCCGTCGGCGAGATCGGGCTCAACCTCTCCGCACCAGGTGTCCTCGTCGTTGAGCGCGGCGTCGAACGCGCGCATCACCGACGTGTACTGGACGCGGAATCCGGCGTCGGCCGCGGCAAACGCGAGGCGCTCGGAGTCGATCTCCTGCAGGAGGCGCACCGGGTTGTGCCGCGTGCGGCGCCACAGCGTCTCGTCGAGCGCGCGGAAGAGGTCACGCGCCTCGAAGTGCCAGGACCACCAGAGATTCCGGCTGAGCTCGGGCAGGCGCGCGAGCTCCGGAGGCATGGGGGGGAAGGGGGTCACCGGGTCCGGCCCAGCCCCCATCGCTGCTCGTCGAGATGCATCGGATGTTTGTAAACTACTGCCATGCCTCAATCGAAGCACATTTTTCGAGCGGAGTGGGTCCGGGCGTGAGCGCGCGTGGGGCGGGGGTCTTGCTCCATCCGACCTCGTTGCCGGGCCGGTTCGGGATCGGCGACCTCGGTCCCGAAGCGATCCGCTTTCTGGATTGGCTCGCCGAGGCGGGTCAGACCACCTGGCAGATGCTGCCGCTCGGTCCGACGGGACTCGGGGATTCGCCCTATGTCGCGGAATCGGTGTTCGCGGGCAATCCGCTCCTCATCTCGCCCGAGGCGCTGCGCGAGGACGGGCTCGTGGACGACGCGGTTCTGGGGGCGGCGCCGGCCTTCGGTGAAGGCCCAGTGGATTTCGACGGGGTGGGGCGATGGAAGAACGCGCTCCTCCGTGCGGCATGGAAGCGGCTCCAGGCAGAGCCAAGGTCGGAGCTCCTGGGCGAGCTCGATGCGTTCCGGGGCGGCATTCCGTGGCTTCGCGAGTGGTGCGAGTTCGCGGCGCTCAAGCTCCTCCACGGCGGTGCGGCCTGGACGGCGTGGGATCCGAGGCTGCGCGACCGCGATCCCTCAGCGCTGGCCGGCGCCGCGCCACAGATCCGGGACGAGATCGCGTACCAGGAATTCCTCCAATTCCTCTTCGAGCGACAGTGGCAAAGGTTGCGGCGCGAAGCCCACGCTCGCGGTGTCCGGCTCTTCGGGGACGCTCCGATCTACGTCGCGCACGACAGCGCGGACGTGTGGGCCGGTCGCCCGTATTTCCAGCTCGACGAATCGGGACCGCCGCGCGCGGTCTCGGGCGTTCCCCCCGATTACTTCAGCGAGACCGGGCAGCTCTGGGGTACGCCGCTGTACGACTGGGGGCGAATCGAAGCGGATGGCTTCGGCTGGTGGATCCGCCGCCTGCGCGCCGATCTCGCACGCGTCGACCTGCTGCGCCTCGATCACTTTCGCGGATTCGACGCGTACTGGTCGATCCCCGCCGGCGCGCGCGACGCGCGCGAGGGCCACTGGGAGCCCGGGCCGGGTGCGCGGATGTTCCGTGCGCTGCGTGACGGACTGGGTGGATTGCCGATCGTGGCCGAAGATCTGGGCGACATCACGGACGACGTGCGCGCGCTGCGGGATTCGTTCGGACTTCCCGGGATGCGCGTGCTCCAGTTCGGGGTGGGGCATCCGGAGAGCGAGCATCACCCGTCGCGGGTGCCGGAGCGATCGTTCGTCTACACCGGGACGCACGACAACGACACGGCGGTCGGCTGGCTGGCGTCCCTCGACGAGGAGGAGCGTCATCGCGTGCTCGCGGATCTCGGAAGCGACGGCCGCGAGCTCGCGTGGGACCTGATCGCCGCTGCATTGGGGACGCAGGCGGAGTGTGCGATCGTGCCCGTTCAGGACGTTTTGGGTCTGGGCAGCGATGCGCGCATGAACACCCCCTCCGTGCCCGAGGGGAACTGGCGGTTTCGCCTGCGCGGCCCGCTCGCGTCCGAGCGCGCGGCCAGGTTGGGCGACCTCACCCGACGCACCGGGCGGTAGCCGCTTCGCCCGAGCGGGCGCCTCGCGGCTGCCTTGCGCCGTGCCCCCATCCCATGCAGAATGAATGTCTTACCACTCCCCGGTGGAGCCGTATGGTCGGAACGACACTCTCTCACTACCGCATCCTCGAGCCGCTCGGCTCAGGCGGAATGGGGGAGGTGTATCTCGCGCGCGACCTCCGGCTCGAGCGCGACGTGGCCATCAAGGTGCTCCCCGCGGGCACCCTCGCCAATCCCGAGAGCCGGAAGTGGTTTCGGTCCGAAGCGCTCGCCCTCGCGCGCCTGAACCATCCCAACATCGCCGCGGTCTACGACTACGACCAGGACGGGGAGCAGGATTTCCTCGTGATGGAGCTCGTCCCTGGGCACACGCTTTCGGACACGATCGCGCGCGGACCGCTCGCGGAGCGCGACGTGCGGCGCCTGGGACGGCAGCTCGCCGACGGATTGGCCGCCGCGCATCGCCAGGGCGTTCTCCATCGCGACATCAAGCCTGGCAATCTCCGCATCACGCCCGAGGGCCGGCTGAAGGTCCTCGATTTCGGCCTCGCCAAGCTCGCCCGGACCACGGAGTCGATGACCGGGACGCGCACCGCCGATGTGGAGC
This sequence comes from Candidatus Eiseniibacteriota bacterium, assembly GCA_035273905.1. GTDB lineage: Bacteria > Eisenbacteria > RBG-16-71-46 > SZUA-252 > SZUA-252 > WS-9. The sequence continues at coordinate 11,699 of DATEOQ010000126.1, forward strand.
AGCGGATCGCGGGAACGCTCCCCTACATGGCGCCCGAGCAGCTTCGCGGCGACGCGATCGACGCGCGCGCGGACGTCTACGCCGCCGGCGCCGTGCTCTACGAGGCGGCATGCGGGAAGCGAGCGTTTCCTCAGGAGACCACCACCGCGTTGATCGGCTCGGTGCTCGCGCAGCCGCCGCCTCCCCCGCGCGACATCAGGCCGGAAGTTTCCACCGATCTCGAGCGGGTCATCCTCAAGTGCCTCGAGAAGGAGCCGATCCGCCGCTACGAGAGCGCGGAGGAGCTTGCCGCTGATCTGAAGCATGGAGCGGCGCGAGCCGCGGAGGCGAAGCCTGTCGCCGCGAAGGTGGCGAAACCCAGGAAGACTGGGAGCATCAAGCCGCTCCTCATCGGCGGCGCCGTTGGGTCTGTGGTCCTCGTCATCGCTTCGGTCTTCGTGGTTCACGGTCTCATGAGCCGTGGTGGCGCCAGGGGCACCCGCTCGCTCGCGGTCCTTCCGCTCGCAAACCTCTCCGGCGATCCCGGCCAGGAATTCTTCGCGGACGGCATGACCGACGAGCTGATCACGAGGCTGGCCCAGGTCTCCACGATGCGGGTGATCTCGCGCTCCTCCGTGATGCAATACAAGGACGCGAGGAAGCCGCTCCGCTCCATCGCCAAGGAGCTCGGAGTGGGCATGGTCGTCGAGGGCTCCGTGGCCAAGGTGGGGTCGATGGTCCGTATCAGCGCGCAGCTCGTCGATGCGTCGGACGACCGGAACCTCTGGGCGCAGAGCTACGAGCGAACCGCGAGCAACGTCATCCTTCTCGAGAGCGAGATCGCGAAGGCCATCGTCGCGAATGTCGCGGCGGAGCTGACGCCCGAGGAGGAGGAGCGCATCGCCACCGCACGCGAGGTGGATGCAAAGGCGCACGAGGATTATCTGCGCGGCCTCTATTACGTGAACCAGTTCTCGATCGAGGGATTCCACAAAGGGATCGAGCAGTTTCAGGCCTGCCTCAAGGAAGACCCGAGTTACGCTCCGGCCTACGCGGGATTGGCTTCGGCCTACTGCGCGCTCTCGAGCGTGGATGTCCCCGCGACCGAGGCGATGCCCAAGGCGCGGGCGGCGGCGGACCAGGCGCTCGCGCTCGATCCCAATCTCGCGGCGGCGTACGTGCCTCGGGCCTATGTCGACGCGTTCTATAACTGGGATTGGGCGCAAGGAGAACGAACGTTCCGTCGGGCCATCCAACTCAACCCGAACGAGCCGACGGCGCATCTCTTCTACGGACAGCTCTTGATGGTTGTGGGTCGCCACGAGGACGCGTTGCGAGAGATCGATCAGGCCCGCGCGATCGATCCGCTCTCGTCCTATGCGAACGCCATGGCACTCTGGCCCCTATATCTGGGGCGGCGTTTCAAGGAAGCGGGAGAGGCGGCCACGCGTCTGGCCGCCTCGGACCCGAAGAACGCGAGCCCTCATATGGTCCTGGGCCTGTCGTGGAGCATGGCCGGAGATCCGAAGCGCGGCGCCGAGGAATTCCATCAGGCCTATGCGCTCGACCCGAGACCCAACTACCTCGCATGGCAGGGATGGGCTCGCGCCCGCCAGGGAGATCGCGCGGGCGCCAAGCAGGTTCTCCAGGAGCTCAGGGACCTGTCGAAGAGCTCCTACGTGCAGCCCTACAACTTCGCGATCATGTACGCCGCCCTCGGGCAACCTGACAGCTGCATCGCGGCGCTTCAGCGAGGCCTCGAGCTCCATTCGGAGGAGATGGCCGAGATCCGGAGCAGCGTGGCGATGGATCCGCTTCGGGCGGATCCCCGGTTCCAGGAGATCCTGCACAAGATGAACCTGGCGTCTTAGACCCGCATGGCCATTCATCCCGCCGGCCGGCACCTAGACGGATCCAACCAGCACGGCGCTTCGCGTCTCCCGGGCGACGACGAGATCCTCGCGCGCCGGGATGACGAAGGTGCTCACCCGCGCGCCGGCGGCGGTGATGTCTTCGCCGTTTCGCTCATTGGCCGCCTCATCGATCGCGATTCCCATGAAGTCCAGCCCACGCATGATGGCCGTCCGCATGGAGGGTGCGTTCTCGCCGATGCCCGCGGTGAAAACGAGCGCGTCGAGGCCGCCCATCGTCGTGGCCAGTGCCGCAACAAACGCGCGCGCGCTGTTTGCAAACAGATCGAGGGCGAGCCGCGCGCGCGGATGGCCGCTCCGGGCGGCGTCCAGGACTTCGCGGTAGTCGCTCGACACGCCGGAGACGCCGCGCAGTCCCGAGTCGCGGTTGAGCTGCTCGTCGATGGCGTCCACGTTCACGCCGCTCCGCAGCAGGTGGATCAAGATCCCCGGATCGATCGAGCCGGAGCGCGTCCCCATCACCAGCCCTTCCATGGGCGTGAATCCCATCGTGGTCGCCATCGGTTGGCCCGCCATGACCGCGCTTCCGGAGCAGCCGTTGCCCAGATGGAGCACGACGACTCGAGGCTCGGACGCGCCGAGCATCGCCGCGGCCCGTTCCGATGCATACGAGTGGCTCAAACCATGAAAGCCGAATCGGCGCACGCCCCAGGCGGTCCGCCATTCCCAAGGCACGGGATAGACCACCGCGCTTTCGGGCAAGTCGGCGAAGAACGCCGTGTCGAAGACGGCGACGTGGGGAATGTGGGGAAACCGCTCGGTCGCGAGCTCGAGCGCCGCGAGCGCGGGTCGATTGTGGAGCGGCGCCAGCTCCGCCACCCGCTCGATCGCATGGCGGACGTGATGCGTGACGATGGCTGACTCTCGAAGCTCCGTGCCGCCATGGACGACGCGGTGCCCCACGGCGCGTACCGCCCCGACGGTGCCGGCGGCGTCGGCTTCGAGCTTCCGGAGCGCCTCCTCGAACGCGTGTACATCCGGAACGCGGTCGATCGTTGCCACCACGAGCCTGGTCTCCGCCGCGTCGTCATAGGCCGCGGCCTTCAGCGTGCTCGAGCCGGCGTTGAGAACGAGGATGCTCACCGCTTCGCCCCCTTGGCTGGATCAGGCGTCCCTTTGCCCCAGTACCAATCGCCAATCTCCGGCGGATCCACTCCGTGCTCGATCACGTAGGGCTTGTGCTCTCGAATCTTCTGCTCGTACTTGCGAACCATCTCTTCCGCGCGGGAAGCGACCTCGGGCTTGCGAGCCGCGACCTTGTGCGCCGCCTGGATCACGATGTGATAGCGACTCGTGCGGTTCCGGACGTGCATGTCGAAGGGCGTCGTGGTCGAACCCTCCTCGCGATAGCCATTCACGTCGAAGCGGTTGTTCTGCGGCCGCTCCCAGCAGAGCTGCTTGATGGCCGCCGTGTAGCCGTGGAAGTTGAAGATGACCGGGCAATCGAGCGGGAAGATCCGCTGGAATCGCACCTCCTCCATTCCTTGCGGATACTTCTGCGGGATGCCGAGTGCGAGCAGGTTCATCACGTTGACCACCCGCACCCGCCATTCGGGCGCCTCTTCGCGGAGGAGCTGCGCCGCGCCGAGGACCTCCTGAGTCAGATTGTCGCCGCTTCCCGCGAGCAGGATCTCGGGATCCTCGCCGTCGTTGGTGCTGGCCCATCGCCAGATGGACATTCCGAGGCGGAAGTGGTCGCGCGCCTCGTCGAGCGAGAGCCACTGGGGCATGGGCTGCTTCCCGGCGATGACG
>DATEOQ010000127.1:0-4327 GCA_035273905.1 Candidatus Eiseniibacteriota bacterium
GCGTTGCTGATCGCGTCGATCTTGCATGAGGAGCCGATCCCACCGAGAAGACTGCGCGGGGATCTCTCTCCCGGTCTCGAGCGCATCATTCTGAAATGTCTAGAGAAGGAGCCCGGCGCCCGATACGCCTCCGCGAGCGAATTGAGCGCTGATCTGACGCGCCTCCAAACTGGCCACGCGCCCCGAGCCAAAGCGCACCGTTCCGTGAAGAAGGTCATCGCAATCTCCTTGCTACTGGCGACGATGGTGGCGGGCCTCGCACTCGGTTTGGCGAGATGGCTGAGGACCGCGGAACACGGCGATCGGATCCGCTCCCTGGCGGTTCTGCCGCTTTCCAGCCTTTCTCCAAGCGAAGAAGACGAATACTTCGCGGACGGGATGACAGACGAGCTGATCACGACGCTCGCCCAGCTCGGCGCGCTGAAGGTGATCTCCCGTTCATCCACGATGACCTACAAGAACACGCACGAGAAGTTGCCCGCCATCGCGAAGGCGCTTCATGCGGATGCCGTCCTCGAAGGATCGGTCTCCCGTTCCGGGGACCGAGTTCGCATCACCGCGCAGCTCATCCGCGCCGCGACCGACCAGAACGTTTGGGCGCGGAGCTACGAGCGCGACATTCGCGACGTCCTCGCGCTTCAGAGCGACGTCGCTCGCTCGATCGCACAGGAGATACGAATCGCTCTCTCCCCTGGGGAGCGCGCGCGACTGGACTCCCCCCGTCCGGTGGATCCCGAGGCGCACGCGGCCTATCTGCGCGGCCTCGACGCCTGGAACAGGAGGACGACCGTCTGGATCGAACGGGCGATGGGGCACTTCCAGCATGCCATCGCCATCGATCCGACGTATGCCGCGCCTTATGCGGGGCTTGCCACGTGCTACTCCATCCTTCCAGCCTACGCTCCCGCCCGCGCTCCGGAAGCTCTGGCCAAGGCGCGCGCGGCCGCGTACAAGGCTCTGGCCCTGGACAGCACGCTGGCCGAGCCCCATGCCGCGCTGGGCGCTGTTAAGTCCGAGCTCGACTTCGATCAGAGAGGGGCCATCGCTGAATTCCGGAGGGCGATCCAGCTCAACCCAAGCTACGCCTCGGCGCACCACTGGTACGCCGACCAGCTCTCGTGCATGGGTCTTCACCAGAAGGCCCTCTCCGAGATTCGTGTGGCCAAGGAGCTGGATCCCCTGTCGCTTATCATTGCGACGGAGGAGGGACACATCCTCGGACGAAGCCGCCAGTACGACCGCGGCATCGAGGTGCTCCGAAACACGATCGCGGTGGACCCCGGATTCGCGCGCGCCCATGGCACGCTCGGGACCGTCTACCGCTGGGCGGGGCGTTACGCTGAGGCGATCGACGAATCCCAGGCTGAGGATTCCCTGCTGGGAACGTTCGGTTCGCGGGAGGCCACGTTGGCTTGGTACGAGCCGATAAGACGAGCCTTACGCAGCGGCGGTAGCGAAGCCTTCTATCGACAACTTCTGAAGCAGCGACTGGCGCGGTCCCGCAAGGTTTACGTTCCCGCGCTCAAGTTCGTGATCGTCTACGCGGCTCTCGGCCAGCGAGATTCAGCATTCGTTTGGCTGGACCGGGCTGCCGAGGCGAGAGAGCCCGATATTCTTCGGCTCAAGGTGGAACCGAGCTACGACTCCCTGCGTGTGGACCCGCGCTACGCCACACTAATTCGACGGCTCGGCCTCGAGGATCACTGAGGGCAATCCGTGCGGAAACCCTTCGCCCATCTTGAATGTCGAGGGACAGCAGCTCGTACACGATCAACGAGATCTCTTGCTTCCAACCCCAGCCCGCCTGGAGCACGACGAACACGAGCACGATGTTCCAGGCCAGCGGAACACGCCCGCCCACGTGGACCAACAACCGCTGGCGAAAGGCGAGCGCGACGCTTCGCACGCGCACCGTGCAGTCTCTTCGAGTCAGAGGCGGACACCGGAGGGCTCCGCCAAAGAGAGACCGTCCGCCCGATGCGTTGGGGCGGGACGGTTCGTAGCAGCGACCCCGGTGGGCCTAAGGCTGCTCGACGGAGGAAGGAGGCCCTGGAAGCGCTGTCGCTCGTGATCTAAGCTTCCCGGATTCACCTCCCCCATTCGATCTCGAGCGACCTTTCGGCGGAGTCACCCGTGAACGAGCTCTCCCAGGGCGACGAATACCAACTCATCGTCCAGACCAACTCGGTCCTGCGAAAGCGGAACACCATCGAGCCGGAAAAGGTGATGCAGGTGTACCTGCGCGCCTGCATGGATTTGTTTTGCGCCGATTCGGGGTGCATCGTCACGGCCGAGGTGGACCGGCCGACCGAGATCGCATACACGCTTCCCCAGTACAGCTCGTGGGACCTGCCGCTCCTTCACGATCTCGCGCGGGGCATGGCCGGCGAGATCCCGCCGGGCATTCTCGCGGCTCGTTTGCGGCGGCGCGGCCGCTCATGGGGAGCGCTCGTGCTGCGGCGCGACCGAAGCGGCTTCGACGTGTCCGAGCGCCGGGCGCTCTCCCGGATTGCCGCGGAGATCGACCACTTCGTCGGGCCCCTGGACAATGCCGCACTGGCGGAGGTGCGTGCCCGGATCGACATGAAGATCCTGCGCGACCTGGCGCCGAAGGATCTCTATTACCAGATCCTTGACGGTCTCCATCGGCTGACGCGGTACGACCATTCCGCGTCCCTCTTCCTGTTCGACCAGCCGTCCGGCCGTCTGGAGCTGGTGGCCGAGCAGATCGCCTGGCGGAAGATGCGAAGCGAGCGGATCGGCGAGATCCTGGCCTTGCCCGACAACCTGCGCGGATTGATTCGCGAGGATGTGGTGCTGGGATTCCTCCAGGCAGACGGCCGCTGGATGGAATGGACCCGCTCGGGCGGCCAGGGGCTGGCGACGCTCCTCGCCCCCAAACCTGGGTCGCCGAACGGGAACGGAAGCACCGACCCCGAGCCGCCCCTCCAGGCCATGCTGGTCGCCGCGATCGGAAGCACTCGCGACGGCTTCGGTCTCCTCCGCCTCGGTGCGCGCCATCCAAGCGCGTTCGGAGAGTACGAGCTGGATATCATTCGAAGCTTCGTTCCTGCCGTGTCGGTCGCACTGCGCCGCGCGCAGACCGGCGAGGAGGTGAGGCGGAAGGTGCTCGACGTGGAGCGCCGCGCCACGCTCGCCCACCTGGCCCGCGGCGTCGCGCACGACGTGAACAACGCGCTCGGGTCCATCCTGCCGCTCGTGCAGCAGATGCAGATCGAATGCGAGAGCGGACAGGTGGACCCTGAAGGGCTCCGCCAGGATCTGGCGCAGATCGAGAGCTCGCTCGAGGTGGCTCGCCGAATCTTCACCGGAATGCTCCGACTCGCGAAGGGCAACGCTTCTCCCGGCGCGACCTGCGAGCCGGGGCGTGCCATCGCGAGCGCGTGCGGAGCCCTCGGCAGTGTGATGTCGCGCGCCGGCATCTCGCTGGTACGCGAGGTGCCCGAGGGTCTGCCGTCCGTGGTGGGCAAGCAGTTCGAGATGGAGCAGTTGTTCCTCAACCTGGCCACCAACGCCATCGAGGCAATGCCTCGGGGAGGCACGCTCCGCATCGCGGCCCGGAGGGACGCGGATGGAATCTGGATCGAGCTCGCCGACACCGGCGCCGGCATCCCGTCCGAGCTTCTCGCTGAGATCGACAAGCCCTTCGTGACGACGAAGGAGGGCGGCACGGGCCTGGGGCTCCCCACGTGCAAATCCATCCTGGTCGGTGTGGGAGGCGATCTTACGATCACGAGCACGGTCGGAACCGGAACTCGAGTCACCGTTCGCCTGCGAGCCGCCACGGACGAGACATGAACCGACCGCGGATCCTCGTCGTGGACGATGACGCTTCCCAGCGGCGGGCTGTGGAGCGCGTTCTGGAAGCGATGTACGAAGTCGTCTCCGTTCCCGGCGCGCACGAGGCGATGGTGCGCGTGCGGGATGGTGCGTTCGATCTCGCGCTCGTCGACCTTCGCATGCCTGGGATGGATGGCCTGGAGCTCCTGAGCCACCTCAAGTCGGCAGAGCCCGGCCTGGACGTGATCCTCATGACCGGCAGCGCGAGCGACGGCGACGCCAGACTGATCCGCGCCGTGCGCGGGGGGGCCTTCTACTTCGTCCAGAAGCCGTTCCACCGCGACGTGCTCTTGTCGCTGGTGCAACGGTGCATGGAGATCCGCCGTCTTCAGAGAGCCGAGCGCGCCCACGCGGAGCGGCTGGCGATGGAGCTGGAGGCTGCGCGCCGATTTCAGGACCGCATGCTTCCCCCGACGACCGCCGAGTACCCCGGTCTCGAGCTGGCCATCTGCTACGAGCCATCGCT
>DATEOQ010000128.1:0-2718 GCA_035273905.1 Candidatus Eiseniibacteriota bacterium
GAGGCGCTCGTCAGCATCCTCAAGTCGCTCCAGGTCGAGGTGAAGAGCCACATGAGCTCGATCGAAGATGCGGTCGTCGAGCAGGTGCGCTTGAAGCTCGCGCGCGAGAAGGAGGCCGTCAAGGAAGAGGAGGCCCGGAAGCGCGAGAAGGCGGCGCAGGCGGCGAAGGCCGCGGCCGAAGCGCAGCGCCGCGTGGCGCCGGCGCCCGGACTGGCCGGCCTTCGCGGCGGCAAGCCCGCGAAGAAGAAGAAGCGCGCCGTGGACGAGAAGCTGATCCGCGCGTCCGTCCGCCGCACCATGGCCGAGATGGAAGGCACGCGCCGCCGCCGGCACCACCACAAGACCGAGGAGGGCGCCGCCGTCGGCGTGGAGGAGGCGCCGCGCGTCATTCGCGTGAGCGAGTTCATCTCCGTCGCCGAGCTCGCCGGGCACCTCGAGGTCAAGCCGCAGGAAGTCATCGCGGTCTGCATGCAGCTCGGCATCATGGCGAACATCAACCGCCGTCTCGACAGGGACTCGATCCAGGCGGTGGCGGACGAGTTCGGGTTCGGCGTGGAGTTCGTCTCGGAGCTGGGCGAGGAGGTCGAGGAGGTCGAGACCGAGGACGTGGAGGGGCTCACCGCGCGCCCCCCGGTCGTCACGATCATGGGACACGTCGACCACGGCAAGACGTCGCTCCTCGACTACATCCGGAAGACCAACGTCATCGCCGGTGAGGCCGGCGGCATCACACAGCACATCGGCGCCTACGAGGTGGAGCTTCCCTCGCAAAATCGCATCACGTTCCTCGACACGCCGGGCCACGAGGCGTTCACCGCCATGCGCGCCCGCGGGGCGCAGGTGACGGATATCGTCGTCCTGGTGGTGGCTGCCGACGATCGGGTCATGCCGCAGACCGTCGAGGCCATCGACCACGCGCGCGCGGCCAACGTGCCGATGATCGTCGCGATCAACAAGATCGATCTCCCCGACGCCAACGTCGAGATGGTCCGGCAGGACCTGTCGAAGCACAACCTGCTGGTCGAGGAGTGGGGCGGCAAGACGATCGCCGTTCCGATCTCGGCCAAGAAGGGAACCAACGTCGACAAGCTGCTCGAGATGATCCTGCTCCAGTCGGAGCTCCTCGAGCTCAAGGCGGACGCGTCGAAGCACGCGCGCGGCGTGGTCATCGAGTCGCGCGTGGAGCAGGGGCGCGGGATCATCGCGAGCGTGCTCGTGCAGAAGGGGACGCTCCGGGTCGGCGACGCGTTCGTCGCCGGATCCACGAGCGGCAAGGTGCGCGCCATGCTGAACGAGCGCGGATCGCGGGTCGAGGAGGCGGGTCCGTCGACGCCGGTCGAGGCTCTCGGCTGGAGCGCCCCGCCTCAGGCGGGCGACACGTTCGTCGTCATGGAAGACGAGCGCGAGGCGCGCGAGCTCGCGTCGAAGCGCGGCCAGCTCCAGCGCGAGCAGGAGCACCGGCTCTTCAAGCACGTCACGCTGACCGACCTCTACAGCCAGATCAAGGCCGGCAAGGTGAGCGATCTCCTCGTCGTCCTGAAGGGCGACGTGGACGGATCGGTGGAAGCGCTCGAGGACTCGCTGACCAAGCTCTCCACCGACGAGGTGAAGCTCCGCGTCATCCATCGCGGCGTCGGGCAGATCACCGAGTCCGACGTGCTCCTCGCGGCCGCATCGGACGCCGTGATCATCGGCTTCCACGTGAAGCCCGATGCTCGCGCTGCCGAGCTCGCGTCCAAGGAGAAGGTCGACGTCCGGCTCTACGAGATCATCTACGAGGTCGTGGCCGATGTGAAGGACGCCATGTCCGGCCTCCTCGCGCCGGAGATCCGCGAGACCGCGACCGGCTCCGCCGAGGTCCGTCAGGTGTTCCGGACGACCAAGTCGGGGGTCATCGCCGGCTGCATGGTTCTCTCGGGCAACATCCAGAGGAGCGCCCGCGCGCGGCTCGTGCGCGAGGGGCAGGTCGTCTGGGACGGCAAGATCGCCTCGCTCCGCCGCTTCAAGGACGACATCCGTGAAGTGGCGTCCGGCTACGAGTGCGGCATCGGGCTCGAAGGCCGGGACGACGTCCGCGAGAAGGATGTGATCGAATCCTATGTCCTCGAGGAAGTCGCGCGACGGCTTTCGTGAGATGCGGGTCGGCACCCTCGAGGTGGACCTGCACCTTCCGGCGTCCGATTCCCTGAAAGCCAAGCGCTCGATCCTGAACCACGTGAAGGACCGCGTGCGGTCGCGCTTCAACGCGGCCGTGGCCGAGGTGGGATCGCAAGATCTCTGGCAGCGCGCCTCGCTCGGGGTGGCTGTGGTCGGCGCCGAGTCGGTTCTTCTCGAGCGCGTGCTGCGCGACGTGCTCGCCGCGATCGAGCGCGAGGACCGCCTCGCGGTGCTCGACTACCACATTCAAGTCGACTGACCCAACCGGACGGAGCCCATGTCGTCTCATCGTGAAAGCCCGCGGACGCGCCGCGTCGCCGACCGCATCGTGGTCGAGCTGGCGGAGTGCCTCGCGACGAAGGTCGAGGATCCGAGACTGCGCACGCTCACGGTGACGGGGGCGCGTGTCTCGCGCGACCTCTCGGCCGCGCGCGTCTGGGTGAGCGGATCGATGAAAGCCGAGGAAGAAGCCGGCGTCCTGAAGGCGCTCGCGCACGCGACGCCGTTCCTCCGCTCCTATCTCGCGCCGAGGCTCGGACTCCGCATCGTGCCCACGCTCTC
>DATEOQ010000129.1:0-2540 GCA_035273905.1 Candidatus Eiseniibacteriota bacterium
CGAACCGCGGTCGGTTGAGCGGATGCTCGATGATCCCGATCAGCTCGCAGGCGGTGTCTCGCGGGAGCCGCGTGTCGGCGTCGAGCGTGAGGACGTATCGAATCTCCTCGAGGATCGAGCGGTCGCCCACCAGGATCTGGAACGAGGTGCCCTGAGCGCCCCTCAAGAGGTAATTGAATTCCTCGATCTTGCCTCGCTTGCGCTCCCATCCCATCCAGACGCCCTCGCGCGCGTTCCATTGCCTCGGGCGGTGGAAGAGGAAGAACCGATCCCGGCCCAGGTCGCCATGGCGCTCGTTGAGCGCCTGGATCCCGGCGATCGCGGCCGCGAGGATCTCGTCGTCCTCGGGCAGCTCCGCCTGGGTCGCGTCGGTGAAGTCGGTGAGCAGGGCGAAATGGAGGTGGGGGTCCATGTTTCCGAGCGCCTGCACCTCGAGGTGATCGATCAGCTCTTTCGCGTTCCCCGTGCTGCGAAGGAGCGTGGGAACGATCACCATCGTGCGCGCCTCGACGGGCACGCCGCCCTGGAGATCGAGTCGAGGCAGACGCCGTGGACGTGCAAGCCGATTCACGATCTTCTGCGTGGTCGACACGGCGAGCTGGCTCATCGGAAGGATCGCCAGGAGGGCGATCCATGGGAGCAGGGCCACCGGAGCGCCCCAGAAGCGCGCGTAGGCCACCGCGACCGCCGTCGCCAGCAACGTGAGCGCCGCGATCGTGCCGAGAAAGAAGGCGACGGCGTGCGTGAAGAGGAAGCGTCGGATCCGGTGCCGGAATTTCGGTACGTACGAGACGTCTTGCTCGAATTCCCGTCGCCCGCCCCCGATCAGGTGGTAGCCGATATGCGAGCTGGGATCCCCCGGCTGCTGTTCCATGGACTGCCGCGCGCTCTCGATCGCGCGTAGCGCGACCCGGACCTGGGCTTCCCCGCTGGACTCGGCCAGCTCTTCCACCGCCTGGCGGTACCGGTCGCGGCTCGCGAAGTCCATCCGCGCGTAGACGCCGGCCGGGTCGCGCCGCAGCACGTGCTCCATCAGGCTCACCTGCTCGATCGTGCGGTTCCAGTCGATGCTCGCGACGAGCCGCAGGCTCGTGATCGAATTTCCCATCGACGCGTGGCCCGTCGTCTGACGCTGGTGCTCGGCCCTCAGCGCCTCATCGATCGTGAGCCCCCGCTTCTCGAGCGCTCCTTCGAGCGCGATGCGGAGCTCCGACACGCGCGGGCCGAGCTCCCGCATGCGCTGGAGGAGCTGCACCACGAATCCGTTCGATGGCGTGTCGGGGAGGAGCGGCAAGGGTTCCTGAGAACCGATCGCCTCCAGGCGCGAGTAGTACTGCTCCGCCTGGGCCGCCCCCGCGCGGCTTTCCATGACCTCGTCGGTGAGCCGTCGCAGGTTCTCGATCAAGCTCAAGCGAAGCATGCTCGGCCAGGCCCACAGCTCTCCGAGCGTGAGCGGCGCCACCGTCTGGTAGGCGCTCACGAACCGGGTCAGGCGCTGGAGATCGAACCGCGCGTCGCTGTGACGGATGAATTCGCGCGCCATGGCGTGAACCCGCGCCATCCCCGCCCGCTCGCGCGCCGCGAGCTTGGGGAGGTCCCGGTAGTAGCGCTCGGGCAGGTTCTTGCGGACCTCGCCGATCTCGGCCTCGACGAGGTGGAAGTTGTCGAGGAGCCACTCGGCTGCGGGCGCGACCGACTCGCCGCGGCGAACGTCCTGCGCCAGGGCGCGGTAGGCGCGGCGGAGGACGTGTGCGTTGTCGTCGAGACGGGCCAGGAACCGGCGCGAGCGATGACGAGGAGCGCGGGAGAGCGTGTAGCCCGCCGCAAGAACGCGAGCGCGTTCCTCGAGATGCTCGACGCTGAGGAGCTCACCTCGGAGAGGTGCGGAGTCGGTACCTGGGGAGAGATCGCTCGAGAAGTCCGAGTTCATTGGTTCAGCGTATCAGATCGGGGCTAGGTACTTGGGGGGAATGGACCTATGCCTTGTCGCGCGCCAACACCGCCCTCGCAACCTCGAATGCGGACCTGGGCCGTCCGATGGACTTCGCCTTCGTGCGCATTCGATCCAGGTGGGCCGAATCCGTGACGAAGTGATGCAGCCGATAGTGCAGCTCATCCAGATCGTGCGCCCGCACCGCCGCCCCCTGCTCCAGCAGGAAGTCGCAATTCCGCTCCTCCTGCCCCGGAATGGGCCGGTACACCACCATCGGCAATCCGCGCGCCATGGCCTCGCTCGTGGTCAGCCCGCCCGATTTCCCCACCAGCACATCCGATGCGGCCATGAAGAGGTCCATCTGGTCGGTGAATCCATGGATCTTCACCCGCGACTCCTTCCCATGGGCCAGGCGATTCAGCTCGGCACGCAATCGCTCATTTCGTCCCGTGATGGCCAGCACCTGAACCGAAGGCGGCAGGTCGAGGATCACGTCGAACATGCCTTCCAGGGGTCCCCAGCCGAAGCCGCCTCCGACCAGCAGAATCGTCAGCCTCGCGGGATCCGGGTCCAGCCCGAGCGCCTTCCGCGCCTCGGCCTGCGGCAT
>DATEOQ010000130.1:0-15253 GCA_035273905.1 Candidatus Eiseniibacteriota bacterium
AAGCGGATCGCGGTGTGCGGGTTGAACGGGTTCGGGTAGTTACCGTCGATCTTGTTGATCCGAGGCGCCGCCTCAGGAGCGTCTTCGCCCACAGCCGTCGCCAGAGCGCCGGCCTGCATCGCGTAGAGCGGCCCGTAGGTGGTCGTCTGGAATCCAGCCGCCTGCCCCGACCAATCCGCCTGCATCGACGCAATGGTCTGAGGAGTCGGGTTCGGGCACGGCCAGCAAACCGAGTTGGAAACCTGGCCGGAACGATCGCCACGGCAGCTCGTGAGGAACTTGTACATCACGCGCATGCGGTTCTCGACACCAGAGCGCGTGTAGTTCGCGCTCGTGTTGCTGATCGCCGGGTCGCGGATGAACTGGAGCGAGAAGCCGTAGCTGAGAGCCTTGCTGCGATCCTTGTCGCCAATGTTGTCGAGTTCGCGCATACGGCCGACAGCAGCCGTCTGGCCGCTCGGATACACGGCGGCGATGAAGGCATCCGCGTCACCAACCTTGGTGAGCGCGTCGAACCGGTTCGGAGCCGGGCACCCACCGTCAACCGGGTAGGTGTAGGTTCCAGGAGCAGCGAGAGCCGGTCCAGCGGTCGCAGCCGCGAAGCGATCATCCATGTTGAAGTACAGCGTAGGCGGCGACCAGCTGTTCTGGGCCGAAGCCACACCGAACACGTTGTTCGCCATGCTGATCTGGAGCGTAGCGTCCACGCCGCTCGGCGTGATCATCTGGTACATCTGGTCGTCGCCGGTCAGGAACGCGCACCGGTCTCCACCGTCCGTACCCGTTTCCTTACGCCACCACTGCTCGAGCGTGACCGCGTCTTCCTCGTTGAACACCGAGCTCGTGCGGGTATGGCCGGACTCGATAACAACCCGGTACCAAGCCGCGAGCGAGTCGACGAGCGGATACTCGAGGTAGTTCGGGAAGAAGTTGCTCAGACGGTCCGGACGCTTGCCCGGGAGCTCGTGACCACCGAACCCATGAGCCGTCGTGCCGGAAGCCGTGTGACGGTACCGATCCGCCCGGACGCCGAGCGCGCGGAGCGCCTGCGTCATCGGGTCGTAGCCGAACGCCCACGTCGTGTAGACCGCGTCGAGGTTCAGCACCGGCGTGTTGATCTTGCCGGCAAGGAGCGAGCCCGCGGGACCAGCCGGGTAGACGCTCGGGAGAACTCGCCACTCGATGATATCCGGAGCCTTGATGGAGCTGCCCGGCAGCGTCGGGATGTCTTCCACTTCGCGGGCGAGGTTGTCGGACGAGAACTGGTACGAGACGCCGCACCCGATGCCCGAGCCGTTACCGATGTCAACCGCCTTGAAGTAGTACTGCATCCGCGTACCGCGCGGGAGGAACCGGAGAGCGTTGTAGCTACCGACGCCGTTGATCGTGAAGCCACCCGGGATGCTGGCATTCGCGATGGACTTGTCGAACGGCGGCCAGTTGATCTCGTACTCGGAGTCGATGATCGTCGTGTCCGACGGGGCCGGCTGAATGGCGCCAGCGACGAGCTCGGTGGAATCCCACGGGCTCCAGGTCTTGGACGACGGATCGAACAGGCGGAAGATCATCCGAGGCACATCGCACGAGTTGTTGAACGACGGGTTCGTCGACGCGTACTCGCTGCCCGGAGGACCAAGCTCGCCTGCGTTGATCGACTTGTTGAAGGCGTGCTTCCAGTTGATGCCCATGCCGTTCTTACGAAGACCCGTCAGCAGCGACAGGGTGAGCGAGTCACCCGTCGGAGCATTGAAGTTGTCGTTGACGGCGATGTTGTGATCCTGCGGCTGGCCGAGACCGGAACCGCGATTGCCGGGCCAGCACGCGTTCACCTGGGTACCGCAGTTGGCCGGCGGTCCGGAGACCGTGGAGCCGATGCGGCCGTCGACGAACGTCGTCTGCGCCACCGAACCCGGGAAGATCCCGAAGAACGGGGCCGGAACGCCCGTGACCACCTGGAGACGGAAGTCATCATAGAGAAGCGGGTTCACCTGACCGGTCGCGCAGTTGGCGCGGTCGGCGGCGAACGGCGGGATGCACTGGAGGTCGAACCGGAGCTGCACGGAGTCGGCCTGCGTCGCCGTGGAGATGTCATCCCCGTCGGCAAGCCACGCCTGGTTCGCACCGGTGGTCACGCCACCGCCCGGAGCCGTGTTGTTCCACTGGCCCCAGCCGCCCTGCTTGAAGATACGGAACTCGGCCTGCTGCACGTAGCCCGAGAACCGCGGAATGTCGAGGTACTCGTTCCAGAACGCCAGCACCTGGGCGGTCCCTGGCTGGATCGCGAAGGTACACGGAACGATCGCGTTGTACTGCTTGTTGATACCCGTGTGCGTTCCCGCGTCGCCGCCCTCGAAGAAGAGGTCGCCCGCGAGAGCCTTCTGCGGCGAGCAGACGTCCTGCGTCGGATCGTTCGTGCCCGTCGTCAGCTGCCAGCGCTCGCCGATACCCGGCGGAACGCGGGAGGAGATGATCGGAACCGCGAAGTCGTCCGCAGGATCCACCACGACGTTGCCCGACCACACGAGGACGGTGCCCTGGTAGATGTCCTGATCGCGGACACCAGCCGGCGGCACGAACGTGGCCTGGTCCGTATAGAGCGACGAGACCGCGCCGTTGTTGTCCACCTCGAGGTCGTCGATCTGCTCACCATCGCTGTTCGGCCACAGACCGTCCTCGCTCGAGAACAAGCAGTCCGCCGTCATCACCACGTAGACCGCGCGGTGATCATCGTCGATTTCGATCGAGTAGTCGGTCGTCACCGGGTTCAGCGAAGCATCGCCCGTCACGATCTGCAGGTCCGCGCCATTGTTCATCGAGATGGTCTGCGGGGTGCGGATCGCGCCCGTGAAGGTGACGATCTGATCGGAGTTGCCGTTCGGACCGGCCGTAGGAACGCCGACCGGAGGCAACAGATCGCTCAGGTAGTCGCGACGGTTCTGGAGCGGATCCAGGAGGCCGCCACCGCCACCGATGAAGTTCACGTAGTCGTAGTTGAGCTCCGAGCTGAAGTTACCCAGGAAGTTGAGGTGGTACTTGCCGCCCGGGTTCGCATGATTGCCCGTGTCGATGTAGAGGATCTGGAAGGTCAGGTTCGGATAGCCGACATCGTCCGTCCAGTTCGCGTCGAACTTGCCACACCAGAGCATGCGCGTGCCATCGATGATGGCGGGGCGCTGATTCGACGGCGTGGAGCTCGACTCGATGTGCCAAAGCTTCTCGGCAAGCGAGAGGTCGGTACGGGTGTAGGCAATCGTGTTGCTGTTGGGATCAGGCTGCCCCGGCGTGTATCCCGAGGAGTTCGGGAAGCTGCCGTTGGGCTGGAGGCTGTCCGCCACCGCGTTCGTCTTCGCCGCCCAGGTGCCGAGCGCGCGCTGCACGCAAGCACCGGGGTACAGGAAGTACGAGGTGGTCACGGCGGACTGCTTGATAAGCGAGCCGCTCAGCGTCCCCGCGTAGTTCTCGCCACGCGCGACGGCTCCGACCGCGCCAGCTCGGGCATCGAGCGGAACGGGGTCGGGACGGACCTTGCTCGGCCCGTCCGAGACTAGCCCGCTGGGTGCCGCGACCACGGGGATGGCCCACAGACCAATCGCCACGAGGCCCAGCATGGCAAATAAGGTTTTCCGCATTTTCACATCCTCCTTAGCGTTTCCTAACACGGAGTCCAATTTCGGGAGGACTTGCTTTGGAACCTGCCTTCACGGAATTCGGTACTGATCATTGAGCTTGGAGTGGAGCATCGAGGCGCCTGCTCGTTGGGACAGGGACCGAGCTCTTGCGGCACCTCCTTCTCGCTTTACCGACCTCCTTTCCTATCGTTCTGGTTTGGTTTCAAGGCTCTAACTCTTCTCTTATCAAGATGTAAACGTGGACCTGAGTCGCCTCACCTCCTCGTTTGTAACGCCTTCTATGCTGTCAACGCAGTAAGTTCCCGGCCGAAGACAAAATGAGCCGCACCGTCGGCCCACGTGTTGTCGTTCGTCAGGTGTAAAGTCAATAGGTTCTAACGGTTGCGGCTTCCAAGGGACAAGTTATTTTGTCCCCTTTGCTCGATCAGTATAGGTGAAAAACCCGCTAATGTCAATTGGATTTTTGACCTGGAGCGCTTGGCAACAGGGAGAAATCGGCGATGCGGAGGAAGGTCTGGCGCACCGCTTCCAGCAAGCCAAGACGTCGCTTGCGGGCGACCGGGTCGTCCACCATCACCATCACGGCGTCGAAGAACCGGTCGATGGAGGGACGGAGCCCCAGGAGGTGTCTCAAAACGGTTCCGTAATCGGGGAGGGCCCCCTTGAGGTAGGTCTCGACAGCCTGGCGTGCCATTTTGGTTTCGAGGTGGAGATCGGCCTCGGCCCGCTCGCCGAAGGCCTCGGCACGCTCGGCCATGGGCTGGCCCGGCGCGTTGATGTCCGCCGGGGGTGCCGTGCGCAAGATGTTGGCTGCGCGTCGGTAACCGATCATCAGCCCCTCGAAGTCGGGGCTCTTCCGGATCTCCTCGATGGCCCGAGCGCGGGCCAGCACGTCGATCGGATCGCCAGGGCGAACCGCGAGCACCGCACCGGCTGTTTCTGACGAAATTCCATAGACTTCCAGCGCACTCGCGACGCGCTGTTTCCAGAACTCCGCGAATCGCTCCGGATCTCCTGGCGGCACGCCCGCGCTGTCGTAAAGCCTCTCCATGAAATGAGCTGCGTCGAGGACGTCGAGGCGCCAGCCGGACTCCACCAGGATCCGCACGATGCCGTTCCCCGCCCGCCGCAGTCCGAAGGGATCCTGGGAGCCGCTCACCTCGAGTCCCGCCCGAAGGCCGCCGGTCGTAGCCTCGATCTTGTCCGCGAGGGCGACCAGCTTCCCTTCCGGGGTCTTCGGGATGGGATCGGAGGGTCCCTCGGGGCGGTAGTGCTCTCGGATCGCCTCGGCCACGTCCGCTGGCTCACCCGAGGCAGCCGCGTACTCGCCGCCGATGATCCCCTGCAGCGACGCGAATTCCTTCCCCGAGCGGACCATCTCGCTCGCGAGGTCCGCCTTGCAGAGGCGGGCCGCGCGCGCGGCGGCGGTGAGCGACTTGGGGGCGAGCCTCCTCGCGAGGTCCTCGACCAGGACGACGAGGCGCTCGGTCCGGTCGTGGACCGTGCCGAGCCGCTCGTGCACCACGATTCCCTTGAGGAGCGGGAGCTTCCCCTCGAGGCCCCCCTTCAGGTCGTTGACCCAGTAGAAGCGGGCGTCCTCGAGCCGAGCCCGCAGGACGATCTGGGTTCCGCGGCGGATCTCCTCGGCGCCGGGACCGCGGCCGCTCCGGATCATCACGAAATTCGGGAGCAAGGTCCCGTCCGGACGCTCGACGGCGAAGTAGCGCTGGTGGGCGCGCATCGAGGCCACGATGACCGGGCGAGGCAGCTCCAGGTAGCGCGGCTCGAAGCTGCCCACGACCGCCTCGGGCCACTCGACCAGATTGGCAACCTCGTCCAGCAGATCCTCGTCCTCGACCGAACGCCCCTTCAGCTCGGCGGCGCTCTTCGCGAGCTCGTCGCGAATCTTCGCGCGCCGCGCATCCGGATCCACGATGACGCCCGCCCCTTCGAGCGCCGCGGCATAGGCCGCGGGAGACGCCAGGTCGAGCCACCCGGGCGCGAGGACGCGGTGTCCGCGCGTCCGCCGGCCGGAGACGACCCCGAACGCCCCGACCGCGAGGGCCCGGTCCCCCAAGAGGGCGACGATCCACCGCACGGGACGGGCGAAGCGCCCCGGTCCGTTCCAGTGCATCGTCTTCGGAAAGTGGAGTGACGTGATCCAGGACGCAAGCCGCGCCGGCAGCACGTCCGCCGCCGCCGCTCCCGTCTCGTTCACGCGCGCGAGAAGGTACTCGCCTTTTGGCGTGGTGACGCGCTCGAGCGACTCCACGGGGATCCCCGCCGACTTCGCGAAACCCTTGGCCGCCTGGGTCGGCTGTCCTTGCGCGTCGAACGCGACGCGCACGGCCGGCCCGGTCATCTCCTTGACCCGGTCTTCCTGGCGATCGGCGACGCCTTCGACGATCAGGGTCAGGCGGCGCGGCGTGCCGAGCGTGCGGACGGCGCCATGAGCGAGCCGCGCGTCGGCGAGACCGTCCCGCGCGAGGGATTCGAGCTCCTGGAGCGCCGGCGCGATGAATCCGGCCGGGATCTCCTCGCAGCCAACCTCGAGAAGGAGCGTTTCAGCCACGGCCGGCCGTGGCGGCTTCGGGTGTCGCGGCGCCCTTGAGGAGCGGCCAGCCCAGTTCCTCGCGCTGCTTGAGGTACGCGCCCGCGGCCGCGCGCGCCATCTTCCGGACGCGCGCGATCGAGGCGACGCGTTCGGTCACGCCGATCGCGCCGCGCGCGTCGAGCAGATTGAACACGTGGGAGCACTTGACCACGTAGTCGTAGCCCGGCAGCACCATCCCCGCCTTGAAGAGGCGGTACGCCTCCCGCTCGAACTTCTCGAAGAGCTCGAAGAGGAGCGGCGGATCGGAGTGCTCGAAGTTGAAGCCGCACCACTCGACCTCGGCCTGGAGGAAGAGGTCGGCCCAGGTGTGATCGCGCGACCACTGGAGGTCCATGATCCGGTCCACCCCCTGGAGGTAGCATGCGATCCGCTCGATGCCATACGTGATCTCGGCCGTGATCGGCTCGAGATCGTAGCCGCCGGCCTGCTGGAAGTACGTGAACTGGGTGATCTCCTGATTGTCGAGCCAGACCTCCCAGCCGAGCCCCCAGGCGCCGAGCGTGGGCGACTCCCAGTCGTCCTCGACGAAGCGCACGTCGTGCTTCGCGAGATCGATGCCGAGATGCCGGAGGCTGTCGAGATACACCTCGAGCACGTCCTCGGGCGCGGGCTTGAGCACCACCTGGTACTGATAGAAGAGCTGGAGCCGGTTGGGATTCTCCCCGTAGCGGCCGTCCTTGGGACGGCGCGACGGCTCGACGTAGGCGGCCTTCCAGGGCTCCGGCCCGAGAACGCGGAAGAAGGTCGCCGGATTGAACGTGCCCGCCCCCACCTCGCTCGAGTAGGGCTGGAGGAGCGCGCATCCCTGATCCGACCAGAACTGCTCGAGACGGAGGAGCGTCTCCTGGAACGTGCGCGGCGTCTGCGCGGTCATGCCCCCTCCGCGTAGCGCGCGAGGCGTTCGCCGACGCGCGTGGAGCGGAGCCCGTCGAAGCGCTCCAGGTGCGCCGTGAGGAAGCGCTCGATGGCGCGCGAGACCTCGGGACCGGGATAGCGCTCCATCGCCCACGTGCCGATCGACGCGGGCTCGCGCTCGCCGAGCGCGACGAGCGTCTTTCGCGCGCGCTCGGAGATCCGGAACGACGCCGCGTCCCCGCCGCACGGCTCGCCGCAGAGAAGCCCGCCGCGGAGCGGATGGAAGAGCCCCCCCTGACCGAGCGGCTTCTGGCACTCGAGACAGGACGAGAGCTCAGGGGCGTATCCGAGGAGCGTGCAGGCGCGAACTTCGAATCCACGCAGGATCGCTTCGAGCGCGGGCACCGGCGCGTTCGCCATCGCGGCCAAGGTCGCGGTCGCGAACGAGAGGAGCTCGGAGTCCTCCGCCTCGCCGTAGGCGGCGCGCTCGAGGAACTCGAGCACGGCCTGGGCGCGCGCGAAGCGGTCCGGGTCCTCCCAGAGCGCGGGCCAGTACGCCGTGATGTCGGCCTTGGACAGGAGCTGGAGGTCGCGCTCCGCCTTCCGGTAGATCACCGCGGAGAGGCGGACGGCGGGCTCGAGAGAGCCCCCGAAGCGGCTCTTCGGCCCCCTCGCCCCCTTCGCCACGCAGCGCAGGAGCCCGTGCGCCTCCGTGAAGAGGTGGACGATGAGGCTCGTCTCGCCGAGCCGGTACGAGCGCAGCACGAGCGCATCGGTCTGAACGATGGCCACGCCTAGGCCCTCATCGCGGGATCGGAGGGCAC
This sequence comes from Candidatus Eiseniibacteriota bacterium, assembly GCA_035273905.1. Classification (GTDB taxonomy): domain Bacteria; phylum Eisenbacteria; class RBG-16-71-46; order SZUA-252; family SZUA-252; genus WS-9. Next base: position 7,923 of record DATEOQ010000130.1, read on the forward strand.
GACCACGCCGCAGGAGACCACGATCTTGATCGCCTGATCGATCCGGAGATTCGTCGGGATCAGCTTCCGCTTCGGATAGTAGACGAGCTGTCCGGTCGCGGGATTGGGGGGCGTCGGGACGAACACGCCCTCGACCGGCTCGCCCAGCGCCTCGACCATCGAGTGCGGCGGCGGGCTCGTGACGAAGCCGATCGAGTAGAGATCGGCGCTCGGATACGGGATCAGGACCACGCGCTGGAACGCCTGCCGGCGATCGCCCAGGAGGGCCTCGCCCATCTCCTTGAGAACGAGGTAGAGCCCGCGCAGGAACGGCACGCGCAGGAGCAGCGATTCCAAGAGCGCCCCGAGGGACCGGGCCAGGAACGTGTTCGCGACGGCGCCCGTCAGGAGGATCAGGGCGATCACGGTGAGGAATCCGATGCCGGGGATGCCCCCTGGGCGGAGATAGCCGCCCCGCATGGTGGTGCCGAGCAGGTGGTCGACGAAGACGAAGAGCTTCCAGACGATGTAGCCCGTGAGGACCACGGGCGCTAGAACGAGCAGTCCCGTCAGGAAATAGGTGCGGAGGCGTGCGAACACGGCGGCATCATACCAGCGGCGCGCGGAGAAGTCGCGCTTCGAGCGCCGCCATGCGGCGCCGTTCCGCTCGGGTCCTGTGATCGTGTCCCAGGAGATGGAGCGTGCCGTGCACGATCAGGTGCGCGACCTCGCGCTCGAACCGGCGGCGGGCCGCGCGCGCCTGCGCCGCGGCGGTTTCGAGCGACACGTAGATCTCCCCCAGGAACACGGCTTGATCGGGATCTTCGAGCGCCGAGGGCTCGACGAACGGAAACGAGAGGACGTCGGTGGGCTTGTCCACCTCGCGGTAGTCGCGATTCAAGCCGCGAACGTACGCGTCGTCGGTGAGGATCACGTCGAGGCCGGCCCGCGCGTACCCGAGCCGGTCGAGAGCGGAGCGGACGAGCGCCTTAAGAGTGGTCGATCTTAAGCCGGCTCTTGTCCCCGAGAACGCGACGCGTATCGGGACGGCGCCCGCGCTCCGACGCCGGCGTGCCGGGGTAGTCGACGCGCGCGTGGAAGAGCGCGGTGAGGATCGGGATGAAGCTCTCCCGGACTTTCGCGAGGTCTTCGAACGTGATCGGGCTTTCATCGAGCTGGCCGTCCTCCACTCGGGCATCCAGGATCCGCGTGACGACGCCGCGGATGCGGCTGGGCGTGGGCTCGCTGAGCGAGCGGGCCGCGGCCTCGACGGCGTCGGCGAGCATGAGCACGGCCGTCTCCTTCGAGCGTGGCTTGGGGCCAGGATAACGGAAGTCGCGCTCCTCCACCGCCGGGTCCGCGCTCTGGGCCTTGTGGTAGAAGAACGTCATCAGCGTGGTCCCGTGGTGCTCCTGGATGGCGTCGATGATCGCGCGCGGCAGGCGCTCCTTCCGCGCGATCTCGGCGCCCTCGCGCACGTGCGCTTCGATGATGAGGCAGCTCATCGTGGGCGAGAGCTTCTCGTGCCGGTTCCGCGCGCTCGACTGGTTCTCGACGTAGTACTCCGCCTTCTCGATCTTCCCGATGTCGTGGTAGTAGGCCCCGACGCGGGCCACGAGCGGATTGCCGCCGATCGCCGCCGCGCCCGCTTCGGACAAGCTGCCCACCACCAGGCTGTGGTGGTAGGTCCCCGGCGCCTCGAGCATCAGGCGGCGGAGAATGGGACGGTTCAGGTCCGCGAGCTCGAGCAGGGTGATGTCCGTCGTGACCGAGAACAGGGACTCGAGGAGCGGGAGGAGGAGCGTCACCACGAGCACCGACCCGAAGCCGGCGACCACGCCCCAGAGGCCGCGCCGCAGGAGCACGATGCCCTGCCCTCCGTCCACCAGGCCCATGGCGATGATCGCGAACGCGTAGGCAGCGGCGATGACCATCATCGGACGGTAGAAGTCGCGGCGACGCCGCACCCCGCGCGCGGTCGAGATCGCCGCGATGCCGGCGAGCGCGCTCCCCGTGAGGAACGGGAGTCCGAGCCCGAAGACCACGCCGATCAGGAGCGACGCGACGAGCGTCGCCGCGAACGCGAGCGCCTGTCCGAAGAGGAGCGCCGCCGAGAGCGAGAGCACGGTGATCGGTATCAGCATCTCGTAGCCGCGGAACTGGCTCACCACGAGCCACCCCACGCCCATGACGAGCGCGGTCAGCACGGCGAGCAAGGAGAGCAGGTTGACGTCGCCGTACACCCGCGGATGGTTCAGCTTCAGGTAGCGGAGGAATCCCGCGATCAGGAACGAGATGAGCGCGAGCCGCGCGAGCAGTGCGAGGAGGTCCTGCCTCCAGGCGTCCTTCGGCCGCGCGCGATCGTTCCACGCGCGGAGCGATTCGAGCTTCCGGATGTGGAGCGACGTCGCGATCTCGTGGCTCCCGATGATCTTCTCGTCCTTCCGCACGACGCCGTCGTAGGGCTCGACCGCGTTCCGGCTCTCGGTCCGGATGCGCTCCGTCGTGGACGCCTCGTAGCGGAGATTGGGCGTGACCACGGCCCCGATCAGCTCTTGGAGCGCGCGTGCCGCTTCGGGACGGTTCGGGAACGCGCGGGCTCCCTCGTCCCAGGCCATCTCGCGCACGCTGTCGAGGTCGTGGAGGGCCCCCCACGCCACGGGGACGCGCATGCCGTCCCGCTGCACCGAGGCGACGCTCGCGTCCGTCTCGAGACGGCCGCTCTCGATCTCGGCCATGAGCCCCGCGGCGTACGACTCCTCGGCGATCCGCTGCGCGAGCACCACGACCCGCTGGCCGTCGGGCCCCAGGAGAACGCGGGTGGTCGCGGCGGAGAGCCCGAGTCCTTCGATCCGGGAGCGCTCGGTGTGCTTCGTCCCGTCGCCAATCAGGGAGTCGAGCGCCGCGTGCACCTGCGGCGCCACGGCCGTGTCCACCGAGTAGACCGGCGGCACCTTGCGCGCGGCGGACGCCTGCTCGGCGTGATAGAGCGCGCGGTCCTTGAGGAGATAGAACTGGAACGGTGCGATGACGTCGCGCTTGGCCGGGAAGCCTTCTCGGAGCGTGATGACCTCGAAGTCCGGCTCCCGCGGAATGAGGACGCACGTGAAGAGGAGGAAGCCGAGGAGGAGCATCGTCCGGCGCGAGCGGGGTCCGACGAGGCGCAGGAACTTCGCCTTGGGGCCGTTCCTCTTGTCGCGGCGGCGAGACTCGAGGACTCTTAAGGGCTCGGTGTTCATGCGGGGCCGGAGCCCTGCTGGGTCCGAGGCGGCTGCGCTTTCTCGTGCTCGTCGAAGGCACGGATGATCTCACGCACGAGATGGTGGCGCACGACGTCCCGTTCTTGGAGGTACACGAACGAGAGGTCGGGCACGCCCTGGAGGATGGTCTGGATCTCGACGAGCCCCGAGGCGTGGGACGTGCTCAGGTCGATCTGCGTGACGTCTCCGGTGATCACCGCCTTCGAGCCGTATCCGAGCCGGGTGAGGAACATCTTCATCTGACCGACGGTCGTGTTCTGCGCTTCGTCCAGGATGACGAAGGCGTTGTTCAACGTGCGGCCGCGCATGTACGCGAGCGGCGCCACTTCGATCACGCCGAGGTCGAGGAAGCGGCGAATCTTCTCGTACGAGAGGAGATCGTTGAGCGCGTCGTAGAGCGGACGAAGGTATGGATCCACCTTTTCCTTCATGTCGCCGGGCAGGAATCCGAGATTCTCCCCTGCCTCGACCGCGGGACGGACGAGCACGATTCGCTCGACGTGCCGCGACTTGAGCGCGTGCACCGCGGCCGCGACGGCGAGGTAGGTCTTGCCGGTGCCCGCGGGGCCGATGGCGAACACGACGTCGTACTTCTGGAGCGCGGCCACGTAGCGGGATTGGCCGAGCGTCTTTACGCGAATCGTGCGCTTGTCGAACGAGAAGAGAACCGGATGCTCGTAGAGCTCGAGCGACGCCTGCTGGTCCGCCGGATGGCTCAATCCGATGAAGTTGTTGACGTCGTGCTCCTCGAGCACGGCGCCGCGCCGCACGAGTTCGGCGAGCGCGTGGAGCACGGTGCTCACCTCATCGACGGCCCCGGCCTGGCCGCGGACGGCGATCTTGCCGTCCCGGTACGTGAGCGACACGGGATAGCTGCGTTCGACGAGTCGAAGATTGGAGTCGTTCTTTCCAAAGAGCGAAAGCGGATCGACGTCCGGGATGGGCACGGTCTTCGTCGTCTCCGCGGGAGGTGCGTTCATCGTGGGATCTGGATCTCCTGTCCTGGGTAGATGCGATCCGGATTCTGGATCCGGTCCTTGTTGTTTCGGTAGAGCCGGCTCCATCGAGCTCCTTCTCCGTAGACCTCGGCCTTCGCGCTGATGGACCAGAGCGACTCTCCTGGCCGCACCACGTGGCGATCGGACCCTGTCGTGGGTTTTGTGCTCGTCGCGGCACCGCCCTCCGTGGCGCCGCCCTTCGCGCTTCGGCCCCTCGATGCGCTCGTGCCGCCTGCGGCCCTGGCGTCGGCCAGCCGCCGCTCGAGCTCCTCCGCCCGCGCGGTCAGCGAATCGACCTCCGCGCGGAGCGGCCCGGTGTTCTGGTGCAGCGCGTCGAGCGCTTCCTCTGCCCCTTCGATCTGCTCGCGAAAGAGATCCCGCTGCTCGGACAGCTCCTGGCAATACTCCGCGCGCTGCTCCTCGCTCAGCTTCTGGTACTCCTTCTTGGTGTAGTAGTCGCCCAGCGACGCGTCCGCGATCCGGAGCACCGGCTTCCCGCATCCCGCGACCACGGCCGCGAGAATCGCGAGCGCGGCCATCCTTGGCGCGGCCCTCAATGGGAGTGGGCTCCGCTCAGCGAATCGAGCGCCGCCTGAGCCACCGCCGCCCGCTTGACCTCCTGGTCGCGCCGGGCTTCCAGGGTACGCCCTTCCGCGGTCTCCCGGTCCACCTGGCTCTCCAGGCCCTCGGCGACGGTCCGGAGGCTGTCCAGCTCGGCGGTCGGCGTCGGGCAGGGGGCGGTGGCGCCGCAGCCCGCCAGGGCCATGGAGAGAGCCCAGGTGATCGTCGCCAGGATCGCGAAGCCTGGGCGCGGCCAGATTCGGACCGACCGGCCAAACCCATGCCGCCCGCCCCGCTTCCCTTCGGGGATGCCGGCCGGAAGCAACTCGCGATCTCTCAACTCTTCTGAGTGTGCCAACTTAGGAGATTTTCTGCCCCTCGCTCGGGGTAGCCCGCCACGTCTCAACCGTAGGCACCCGCCTGGGTCAAGTCAAGGTCCGGTCGGGCGCCGCCAAGGAGAGAGCAGAAACAGTACCACCGGCGGAGGGGAGCCCGGTCAGTCCTTCCTCCGGGCCACGTTTAGATGCAGCTCGTGGAGGTCGGCCTCGTCGATCGGGCCGGGGGCGTCGTCCATGAGCGAGGTGGCCCGGGCGGTCTTGGGGAACGCGATCGAGTCTCGGATCGAGTCGCCCCCGTGGAAGAGGACGACCAGCCGGTCCAGTCCGAGCGCGATGCCTCCGTGTGGCGGCGCGCCGTACTCGAACGCCTCGAGCAGGAAGCCGAACTTGCTGCGCGCTTCCTCGAGCGACATCCCGATCACGCCCATGACCTTCTCCTGGATGTCCTTTCGATGGATTCGAATGCTGCCGCTCGCGAGCTCCTGGCCGTTGGCCGCGAGGTCGTAGAGCTGCGCGTGTACCTTGCCGGGATCGGTCGTCAGGTACGCGAGGTGCTCGTCGAGCGGCATCGTGAAGATGTGGTGCGCGGGCGCCCACTGCTTGCGGTCCTCGAGATACTCGAACAGCGGGAACTGGTGGACCCACACGAAGCGGAAGTCGTTCGGATCGAGGTTGAACCTGGCCTGACCCACCTGAAGCCGCACGTGTCCGAGCCCTTTGTGCACGGCGGCGCGCGGACCGGACGCGAGGAGGAGGAGCGAGTCTTCGCGTGCTCCCGTGGCTTCGATGAGAGCGGCCGTGGCCTCGGGACCGAACTGCTTGGCCACGCCTCCTTCGAGCGCGCCTCCCTTCACGCGGGCCCACGCGAGTCCGGCCAGGCCCTGCGTCTTCCCGGCCGCTTCCCAGAGCTCGATCTCGCGCCGCGACGGGGGAGGAGTGAGCGGCGGCACGGCGAGGGCGCCGGTCATGAGTCCCGGCGCGCCGGCCTTCGCTTCCTTGAACTTCTCGAACGCGCTTTGCCCCGCGGCGTCGGTGACGTCCTTGATCTCGAACGGAACCCGGAGATCGGGCTTGTCGCTCCCGTAGCGCTCCATCGACTCGCGATAGGTGAGGCGCGGGAACGGCACCCTGAGATCGCGCTTCAGGTCGCGCTTGAAGACCGACGCGAGCATTCCTTCGACGATCTCGAACACGTCGTCCTCCGTGACGAAGGACATCTCGAGATCGATCTGCGTGAACTCGGGCTGGCGGTCCGCGCGAAGGTCCTCGTCGCGCAGGCAGCGCGCGATCTGGAAGTAGCGGTCGAAGCCCGAGACCATGAGGATCTGCTTGTAGAGCTGTGGCGACTGCGGCAGCGCGTAGAACTTCCCTGGATGGAGCCGGCTCGGCACCACGTAGTCCCGCGCCCCTTCCGGAGTCGGCCGCACCAGCATGGGCGTCTCGATCTCGAGGAAGCCCTGATCGGAGAGGTACTCGCGTACGCTCCGCGTCATCCGGTGCCGGAAGATGAGGCTCGACTGGAGCGCCTCGCGCCGCAGATCCAGGTAGCGATAGCGGAGGCGGAGGTCCTCGGAGGCGGTGGCGGTCTCGTCGAGCGGGAACGGCGGCGTCTTGCTCGTGTTGAGGATCGCGAGCCCCTCCGCCTCGACCTCGATCCCTCCGGTCGGGAGATCCTCGTTCTCGCTCCCGCGCGGCCGGTTCAGCACCTTCCCTTCGACCATCACGACGTACTCGTTGCCGATGGAGCGCGCGCGCTCCATCGCATCGTCCCCGAGGTGCTCGGGGCGGAAGACGACCTGCGTGATGCCGTACCGGTCGCGAAGGTCCATGAAGAGGACGCCGCCGTGGTCCCGCGTCCGATGCGCCCAGCCGAGCAGGCGCGCCTTCATGCCGGCGTTCTCGGGCCTCAGGTCGCCGCAGGTGTGGGTGCGCTTGCGGGCGCGAAACGGCTCGATCATCGGATCACGTCCTCCGAAACGGTCGCGGCCTGCTCCATGAGCCAGGCACGAAGGGATGGCACGTCGGTCTGGTGCGGCGCGTCCTTTCCCGCGCCCAGGTCGCGCACGGCGTACCCGGCTGCGTCGGACGGAACGAAGACGGCGAATCCGGCCTCGAGCTTCGAAGCCCACTTCATCTGAGCGGACGCGCTCCGGCCGGCGAGGTCGACGAGCACGCGAAGGCCCGAGGGAGCGTTC
>DATEOQ010000131.1:0-2793 GCA_035273905.1 Candidatus Eiseniibacteriota bacterium
CGGATTCGACAGCACGCCCCGACAGCACGGCCACAGAGGACGACACGGGTCCATGAACCTGGTCTCCTGCTCGGTCGTCTCCAATCACGAGCTCAATCCCGGCAACTTCCTCATCACCCTCAAGGTGCCGCGGGGCTTCGCGCGACCGCAGCCCGGGCAATTCGTGCACCTGCGCGTGGGAGACGGCCTGGAGCCGCTCTTGCGCCGGCCGTACAGCCTCGAGGGCTTCATGGAGAAGGGCGCGCTCCGCGCGGTCCGGATCTACTACTCGGTCGTGGGGCGGGGCTCCCGCGTTCTGGCCCAGCAGGAGAAGGGGACGAAGCTCGATCTGATCGGCCCGCTCGGCATTGGCTTCGCGCCCAGGCCGCGCCGCATTCCGATCCTCGTCGCCGGCGGCCGCGGCGTGGCGCCGCTCCTCTTCCTGAGCCGCCGCCTCCGCGAGCGGAAGCGCCCGTTCGTCTTCCTCTACGGCGCGCGGTCCAAGTCGGAGCTCTACGGCGTGCGCGAGGTTCGAGGCGGCCGAGTCCATCTCGCCACCGACGACGGCTCGATCGGGTACAAGGGAAGCGTGATGGACCTTCTCGCGCGCGAGTGGACCGACAACGGCCACACGCCGCTCACCGCCGAGATCTTCACCTGCGGGCCGCACGGGCTCCTTCACGCGATCTCCGACTTCGCGCGCGAGCGGGGCATCCGGTGCGAGGCGTCGCTCGAAGGCCCGATGGCGTGCGCCGTGGGCGCGTGCCGCGGCTGTCCGGTGCCGCTCCTCCCCGGCACGGACTCCGGACGCTATCCCGCCATGTGCCTCGAGGGACCCGTCATGGATGCCACCGTCGTCGACTGGGCTAGGCTGCCGTGAAGCCGTCGCTCGAGGTCAGGATCGGGGGGCTCACGCTCCGCAATCCGGTGCTCGTCGCGTCCGGCATCATCGGCTATGGACGCGAGTACGAGCGCCTCACCGATCTCTCGCGGATCGGCGGCATCGTGACGAAGACCGTGACGCTTCGTCCGCGCGCCGGCAATCCGCCGCCCCGCGTGTGCGAAATGCCGTCAGGCATGCTCAACTCCATCGGGATCGAGAACCCCGGGCTGAAGGGCTACCTCGAGCAGAAGGTCCCGATTCTCCGCGAGCTTCCCTGCGCCGCCATCGTGAGCGTCGAGGGGGAGGACGTGGGCGAGTTCTGCGAGCTCGTGCGGGGCGTCGACGGAAGCGGCGCGGCGCACGCGATCGAGGTGAACATCTCGTGTCCGAACGTGGGCCCGCACGGCATGCGCTACTCGACCGACGCCGGCATGGCGCGCGAGGTGATGAGCGCCATCCGTCCGCTCACCAGGCTCCCGCTCATCGCGAAGCTCACCCCGAACGTGACGCGCATCGCCGAGATCGCGCAGGCGTGCGAGGACTGCGGCGCGGACGCGGTGTCGCTCGTGAACACGTTCGTCGGCATGGCGGTCGACGCGCGCACGCGAAGGCCGATCCTCGGTACGGTGCTCGGCGGATTGTCCGGGCCGGCCATCAAGCCGCTTGCCCTGGCCAAGCTCTGGGAAACAGTGCAGGCGGTCGATATTCCGGTGGTCGGCATGGGCGGGATCGCGCGCGGCATCGACGCGGTCGAGTTCCTGCTGACCGGCGCCACCGCGATCGAGGTGGGCACGGCCATGTTCGCGAACCCCAGCCTTCCGGAGGAGTGCGTGGATGCGATCGAGGAGAGTGTGCGCGCGGCGTCAATGACTGGAGTCGACGACCTCATCGGGTCGCTCGAAGTGCCGGAAGGACGAGGCGTGATCCGCGCAGGACGCGCCGCGCGGCGCGAGCCGGGGAGGCACGCGTCATGAGCCTGCGCGATCGGCTGATCGTCGCCCTCGACATGCCGGACCTGGAGCACGCGGTCGCGCACGTGGACCGGCTCGGCGCGGGCGTGCTCTGGTACAAGGTCGGGCTCCAGCTCTTCTGCGCCTCCGGCCGCCGCGCGGTCGAGACCATCGCCGGGCGCGGCAAGAACATCTTCCTCGATCTCAAGCTGCACGACATTCCGGCCACGGTGGAGAAGGCGATCCGCGCGCTCGACGGCCTGCCGATCTCGCTCCTCACCGTCCACGCCGCGGGCGGTCCCGTGATGCTCCGGGCCGCGGCCGAGGCGGCGCGCTCGATCGGCAGCAAGCCGACCGTGCTCGGCGTGACCGTGCTCACGAGCCTCGAAGGCAACGAGCTGCCCGGCGTGTGGGACCCGGGGACCGATCTCGAGGGGAAGGTGCTCGCGCTCGCGAAGGTCGTCGCCGACGCGGGGGCCGGCGGCGTGGTCGCGTCCCCGCGCGAGCTGTCGGCGCTCCGGCACGCCCACGCGGCCCCGTTCCGGATCGTCACGCCGGGCATCCGCGGCCCCGAGGACCGCTCCCACGATCAGAAGCGAACCCTGTCCATCGGCGAGGCCTTCGCGCTCGGCGCCGATCACATCGTCGTCGGACGGCCGATTCTCGAGGCCGCCGATCCCAAGGCGGTCCTCGCGGCCTACGAAGCGGCGGCGCAGCTCCAGCCCTCCACGGAAAGGATGATCGGATGAAGGTCCTGGTGACCGGGATCACCGGTTTCGCAGGCAGCCACCTGGTCGACTACCTGCTCACGATTCCCGGCCTCGAGATCTCCGGCATCCTCCGCTGGCGAAGCCGCACCGAGAACATCGAGCACTTCATGGACAAGGTGCGGCTCGTGGAGTGCGACCTCCGCGACGCGTCCTCGGTGCGCGATACGGTCGACGAGCTCCGCCCGGACCGGATCTTCCACCTGGCGGCGCA
>DATEOQ010000132.1:0-2277 GCA_035273905.1 Candidatus Eiseniibacteriota bacterium
TCACGGGAACGGGAGGGCGTGGGGTCCCGCCGATGCCGAGCCTCATGTTCGCGGCCGGCGTCCGCTGCGAGGGATGCCACACGATCACGGAGGGACATGGCGCGGGCGGCGGCGTCATGCGCGCCTCGGCCGCGTCGTGTGTGGCCTGCCATGGCCCGGCGTACCAGACGATCTTCCGCGAGTGGAAGAGCGGCACCGAGCAGCGCTCGGCCGCGCTGGCGAGGCAGCTGGATGAGACCGCGGGCGCCTTGGGATCCGGCAGCGCGGGCGCGACGCTCCTCACGGACGCGCGCTACAACCTCGGGCTGGTTCGCCGTGGCCACGGGATTCACAACGTCCCCTATGCGAACGCCCTGCTGCGCAAATCCCACGACTTCATGAACGAGGCGCGGCATTCGCGCGGCCTCGCTCCCCTCGCCCTACCGTGGCACGAGCCCCCGTACGAGTCGCCGTGCTTGATCTGCCATTCGGGCATCGAGGACCAGCGGGGGACGATCTTCGGGCGGGCGTACGCGCACGCACCGCACGTGGTGGAGCAGAAGATCCCGTGCACGGACTGCCACCGGCCGCACGCCGAGAAGCCGAAGGGGGAGATCGTCCGATTCGACGCCGCGGGATGCGAGTCCTGCCACCACAAGTCCGCGGTGATCGCGAAGCCCGAGAGCTGCACGCCCTGCCATGGCGGCATCAAGACCGGCACGGTCGCAAGCTACCGGGGCGCGTTCAGCCACGCCCTCCACATCGACGACGCGGAGAAGACCTGCGCCGATTGTCACGACCTGTCGACCGCTCCTCCCACGCTCAAGAAGGAAGCGTGCAAGGAGTGCCACGACACGTAGACAGAGCGGGGCTAGCCGGTCCAGCCTCGCGAGCGAAGCCGCGCGATCGCCTCCGTGCGGCGATGCGCGGAGAGCTTCCCGAGCACGTTGTGCACGTGATTCTTCACGGTCGCGGGACTGATCCCGAGCCGCTCGGCGATCGCCTTGTTCGTGAGCCCCTGCTCCGCGAGCGACAGGATCTGGTGCTCCCGCGTCGTGAGCGAGGTCTCCCCCGGCAAGCGGCCCGGCAGCGCGGACTGGCTCAGCCGGCGTACCAGCGCCGTCGCGATCCGCGGCGGACAGTGGAACTCGCCTCGGAGTGCCGCATCGATCGACTCCACGATTCCCACGCCGGTCGCTTCAGCCGGAACGAAGCCGGTCAGCCCGGCCTCGAAGAGCGGAAGCAGCTCGCTCTCGGTCTCCTCGCGGTTCAGTGCGACCAGCTTGAGCGACGGGTGCGCCGCGTGGAGGCGGCGGACCAGGATCGCCAGCTCCGTGGACGGCAGATCGAGCAGGACTATGTCCGGTGGACGCTCCACCAGCCGGACGACGTGGTCTTCATCGCCGGGCGCGATCTCCTCGATAACAAAATCCTCCCGGCCTCGAAGGATCGCGAGAAGGCTGTCGCGATAGTGCCGAGCCCAAACCACCAAGGCGATTCGGGGACGGGTCTGGACGGAAATCGCTTCCTCTCCGTTTCCCGGGCTCCCACCGGAAATCGGGCGTTCCAATGCATCCGGTTCTTGTTCGCGCATAGAGCTCCCCTGGCGTTCCCCCACGGGACCGGCTGTCGAGATGACCCCCATGAATGGGACGAGTACTGCGGGCATAGCTATCCTGCGTGGAAGAAACGGAAGGCGGGACTGCGACCCTCGATCCGCCGCGGGCGAGGCGGCGGAAGCAAAGCACCCCCGAGGGCAAGACTCAGGCTAGGCCCGCCGGCTCCCGGCAGGCAAGCTAAAAAGGCCGGGGTCTAATACTCCGCGAAGGCGTCGTCCGGGAAGCAGTAGAGCCACTTCTCCCCCGGCTCGGCCGATGCCACCACCGCGTGCCCGACCTTGCGGGCGTGGGCGCTCGCGTGACGGTTCGGCGAGGAGTCGCAGCAGAGCGTGGTGCCGCACGTCTGGCACGTCCGGAGATGGACCCAGCGATCCCCCGTCTTCACACACTCCTCACACTCGCGCTTCTTCGCGTGCTTTACCGAGCTGATCGCCTCCAGATGGGCGCACGTGTCGCTCATGCTCTCCTCCGCTCCAGATTCTCGCGATCCCACCCGGCCAGCCGGGCGCTCGCGTCGTAGGTCGTGTTGAGAAACGCGACGAGGGCGGCCTCAGGATCACCCGAGCGCCGCGCCGCCCCGTAGGGAAGGATGAACTCGCCCATCTCGGTGTTCCAGACGGCCGCGGCCGGCTCGATCTTCGCCTGCGCGATTCCTTCGGGCGGCGGCACCGCGTAGGCA
>DATEOQ010000133.1:0-2070 GCA_035273905.1 Candidatus Eiseniibacteriota bacterium
CTTCCATGCGCTTCTTGATCTCCTGAAACGCCTGGAGGTGGCGATCGGCGTCCGCGGTCCGACCGGCCTGCCGGAGAATTCCCGAGAGCTGGTAGTGCGGGGCGGCGAGGCTCGGATCCAGCTGCGCGGCGATCTCGAGCTCCCGCACCGCCGCGTCGGCGCGGCCCGCGAGCTTGTAGAGCGCGCCCAGGTTGTAGTGCGAGATGGGCTCGTCCGGCGCCAGCTCGATCATCCGCTCGAACTGAAGCCGCGCCTCGTCGAGCCGGCCTTCGCGCTTGTAGACGATGCCCAGGTTGAACCACGTATGGGGGACGGTCGGATGCTCCCGCTGGACGGTACGGAGCTCGCGGACGGCCTCCTCGTTCTGGCCCGCCCGGAGCAGCGCCAAGCCGAGATTCACCCGATCGATCGGAGAGCCGGGGGCGAGGGCCAGCGCGCGGCGGAACTCCTCGACGGCACGGCCCATCGTGGTGGGTTGCTCGTAGAAGGCCTTGCCGAGATTCCGATGACGGGCGAGTCGTTCGGCATTCGCCGGGGGATCCGCCGCCCAAGCGACGGCGCCCCAGAGGAAGCTGCGACGGCTGAGCTCGGTCACGACGGTCTCGTCCACCCGGGAGCGGCGTTCGCGCCGGCCGTCCTCGATTGCCTCAGTGCCAGTGAGAAGCCTCCCCCGGGGCTAGGCGCCGCTAACTCCGACCGTCATGATGGCACGCGACGCGCGGAACTGTCCACATCGAGGGGCAAGAAAGCGTAGGCACGATGCCGGTCGCCCGCCGTCGCGGAGAACCGATGCGACCGCGGATCCTCCGGCTCTCTCTGCTCCTCGTCGCGGCCGCGCTGCTCGCGCCCGCCGGCGCGCCCCGCGCGCAGACTTCCGATCTGCCCATCTTCGACACGCACATCCATTACAGCGCGCCCGACTGGACGGAGTATCCCGAAGCGCGCATCCTCGGCATCCTCCAGGGCGCGGGCGTGAAGCGCGCGCTGGTCTCGAGCACGCCCGACGACGGGACCATCAAGCTCTATCAAAAGGATCCCAAGCGCATCGTGCCCATCCTGCGCCCGTATCGCACCCGCGAGGACATCGGCCACTGGTGGCAGGATCCCTCCGTGATCCCCTACCTCGAGTCGCGCCTCGCGCTCAAGGTCCACAAGGGCATCGGCGAGTTCCACCTCTTCGGCGGCCAGACCGGCACGCCGGTGATCAAGCGCCTGATCGAGATCGTGCTGCGCGAGAACATCTATCTCCACGCGCACTCCGACGAGATCGCCATCGTGGAGCTCTTCACCATCGAGCCCCGCATCAAGGTGATCTGGGCCCACGCGGGGATGTCCTCCGGCCCGCAGGCGGTGAGCGCGCTGCTCGACCGCTACCCGAACCTCTGGGTGGATCTCGCCATCCGCAACGGCGACGTGGCCCCGGGCGGCGTGCTCGACCCGGGCTGGCGCGCGCTCTTCCTCTGGCACCCCGACCGCATCCTCGCCGGCACGGACACCTGGGTGACCTCCAGATGGGAAGCCCTGCCCGGGTCGGTGGCGGAGGTGCGGACCTACCTCAATCAGCTGCCGCGCGACGTCGCCGAGAAGATCGCCTACAAGAACGCGGAGCGCCTCTTTCCCTAGCGCTTCCTCCTCGCCCCTCCGACGCCGGCGGCCACGAGGCCGAACACCAGCAGCACGAGCGTCGACGGCACGGGTACTGCCTGCCTCTGATTCAGGGACAGGCGAATCGGGTCGCCCGTGAAATCCTCGAACCCGCCGAGGGCGAAGGTTGTCCGCTTGAGATTGTGGGCGAAATCGACCAGGTGATAAGGGGGAGGGTCGATGAGCGTCAGTGGGATCCCGAAGAGGGTCACCCCGATCGCCGACACGTCGATGAGCGGACTGGCCAGGGCATCGATGATGGTGGTGAAATCGGGCTCCTCGAGCAGAATGGTCGGGGTCAAGGTGATCTCCTCGAACCCCTCGGGGAAGACGAGGTCGAGGGAGTCGCCCGCCGCGAATTCGAACTCCTCCCCGGTCTGGTCGATCCGGAGTCGGATGACGGCCCCCTTCGGGTCGAGGGTGAAG
>DATEOQ010000134.1:0-10373 GCA_035273905.1 Candidatus Eiseniibacteriota bacterium
CGCACGCCCCGATCGCCCCCGATCGCGAGGCGGTCCTCGAGTCCCTCATCCGGCGGCGCGAAGGGCGGGAGCCCCTCCAGCTCATCCTGGGCGAGGTCCCGTTCCACGGCGTAGCTCTCGCGGTCGAGCCCGGCGTGTTCCTGCCGCGCCCCGAGACCGAAGCGCTGGTCGAAGTCGTCCTCCTGCGGATCGCCGCGACCGGCTCCTCGCGGGGACGCCTCCTCGACTGGGGCACAGGCTCCGGGGCCATCGCGGTCGCGCTGGCGAAGGCGCTCCCCGGCTGGACCGTGGTGGCCGCCGATTGGTCCCCGATCGCCCGATGCCTCGCCGCCCGGAATGCCGAGCGGAACGGCGTCGAGGCCCGGGTCGAGGTGGTGGCGGGCGATTTCGGCGCGCCGGGACCGGTCACGAGCGGCCGCACCTTGTTCGACGTGGTCGTATCCAACCCTCCCTACGTCCGGCGTGGGGACATCCCCGGGCTCATGCCCGAGGTGCGCGACCACGATCCGCTGGAGGCGCTTGACGGCGGACCGGACGGACTCGATGCTTTTCGTTCACTGGCCCGGGGCATGCATGCGTGGCTCCGTACCGGTGGGCTCCTCGCGCTGGAGATCGGCGCCGATCAGGCCGATAACGTCCTGGGGATCCTTTCGGTTCCCATCGAGGACGCGCGGGTTCTGCCCGATCGGGCGGGGCATCCGCGACACGTGATCGGCACCATGCGAGGCGGGGGAGCATGAAGATCGAGCAGGCAAGCGCGCGCAGCACGAACGACAACGAGGTCACCACTACCGGCATGGATGAAATCCGAGTCCTGGGCGGCTACAAGCTGAAGGGCAAGGTCGCCGCGGGAGGATCGAAGAACGCGACCCTGCCGCTCCTGGCGGCGACGCTCCTTGCACCCGGCACGTACAAATTCACGAACGTGCCCGACCTCAAGGACGTCTCCACCATGCTCGAGATGCTCTCCCGGTTCGGCATCACGAGCCGCCGCTCGGGCGACCACGAGCTCACGATCGACTCGACGAGCTCGCACAACGCCGAGGCGCCGTACGAGCTGGTGAAGACCATGCGCGCCTCGATCTACGTTCTCGGTCCGCTCCTCGCCCGCTATGGCGAAGCGCGCGTGTCGCTTCCGGGCGGCTGCGCGTGGGGGCCGCGTCCCGTCGATCTCCACATCCGCGCGATGGAAGAGCTGGGCGCCAAGGTCGAGATCGATCACGGCTACATCGTCGCGACCGCGAAGGACGGGCTTCGCGGGGGCAACACCTCGTTCGACGTCTCGAGCGTCGGCGCGACGGGCAATCTCCTCCTCGCCGCCGCCACGGCCGCGGGACGCACCGTCGTCGAGAACGCGGCGTGCGAGCCCGAGATCCAGGCGCTCTGCGAGTTCCTGGTCGCCATGGGCGCGAAGATCGAAGGCATTTGCAAGCCGCAGCTCATCATCCACGGCGTGCCGGAGCTCCATCCCGCGGACGCGCCGATGATCCCGGATCGCATCGAGGTCGGAACGCTTCTCGTCGCGGCCGCGATCACGGGGGGCGACGTCGAGGTCACCGGGGTCGATCCGACCCATCTCGGCGCGACGCTCTCCAAGCTCGAAGCCGCGGGCTCGTCCATCGAGGTCGCGCCCGATTCCGTACGTCTTCGTGCGCCCGAGCGTCCCGAACCGATCTCCGTGACCACCCGTCCGTTCCCGGGCTTCCCGACGGACATGCAGGCCCAGTTCATGGCGCTCCTCTCGGTGGGCAACGGCGCCAGCACGATCGTCGACACCATCTATCACGACCGCTTCACGCACGTGGCCGAGCTTCAGCGCCTCGGGGCCGACATCCGCCTCGACGGCAACACGGCCCACGTGCACGGCGTGCCCTCGTTGAGCGGCGCGCAGGTCATGGCCACCGATCTCCGCGCGTCCGCGGCTCTGATCCTGGCGGGGCTCGTCGCGAGCGGTGAGACGAGGGTGTCGCGCGTGTACCACCTCGACCGCGGCTACGAGCGGCTCGAGCAGAAGCTCCAGGCGCTCGGAGCTTCGATTCGCCGCGTCAAGGCCTGACGGCCGCTCGCTAGCGAACGAATGCGCCCCGTCGTCATCGGCACTGCGGGGCACATCGACCACGGCAAGACCGCGCTCGTCCGCCGTCTTTCGGGCATCGACACCGATCGCCTGAAGGAGGAGAAGGAGCGCGGCATTTCCATCGACCTCGGCTTCGCGCACTTGACGCTCCCCTCGGGACGGCGGGTCGCGCTCGTCGACGTGCCGGGGCACGAGCGGTTCGTGAAGAACATGCTCGCCGGCGCGACCGGGATCGATCTGGTGCTCCTCGTGATCGCGGCGGACGAAGGCGTGATGCCGCAGACCCGCGAGCACCTCGCCATCGTGGACCTCCTCGGCGTGAGCGACGGCGTGATCGCCCTCACGAAGAAGGACCTCGTGGCGCCGGAGATGCTGCGCCTCGTCGAGGACGAGGCGCGCGCGCTGGTCGCGCCCACCGCGCTTCGCAAGGCCCCCATCATCGCCGTCTCTTCGACCACGGGTGACGGAGCGCCCGCGCTCCTCGCGGAGCTGGAACGCGCGGTCTCCCGCGTCGAGGGGCGGGATGCGTCCGGCCCGGCGCGGCTTCCCATCGATCGCGTCTTCTCCGTGGAGGGCATCGGCACCGTGGTGACCGGGACCCTGTGGAGCGGCACGGTCCATCCGAGTGACACGCTCCTCCTCCTTCCGGGTGGTCAGGCCGTCCGCGCGCGCCAGGTCGAAGTGCACGATCAGGCGACCGCCGCGGCCACCGCGGGGAACCGCACCGCGATCGCGCTCCACGGAGTCTCGCGCGAGGACGTCGCGCGGGGCGACTGGCTGGTGGCGCCGGGGCGCTTTCACGCGACGGAGATCCTGGACGCACGCGTGACGCTTCTGCCGTCGGCGCGCCCCCTCGCGAACCGCGCGCGGGTGCGCGTCCATCTCGGAGCCAGCGAGACGCTCGCCCGCGTCGTGCTCTTCGAAGGGGAGGAGCTCCCCCCAGGCGCCTCGACGCTCGCGCAGCTCCGCCTCGAGGGGCCCGTCGTCGCGGTGCCGGGCGATCGGCTCGTGCTTCGCGCCTACTCCCCCTCGGTCACGATCGCCGGCGCGCGGGTGGTCGACGCGAATCCGCCGCGTCGCGCGCGGCTGGCCAAGGGAGTGAAGGAAGCCCTCGAGACGCTCGAGACCGGCGGCCTCGCGGAGCGCGTGGCACTCCTCGTGAAGCAGGCGGGATTCGCCGGGGCGCGCGCCGAGGCGATGGCGCTCCGCCTGGGGGCGGAGCCGGAGACCGTCGAGACCGCGGCATCATCGCTCCTCCGGCTGAAAGACGCCCGCTGGATCGACCGGACCGCCTGGACGGCGCTGCTCACGCGCATCACCGACGCGGTGCGCCGCTACGGCGAGGTACACAAGCTCCGGCACGGAATCCCGAAGGGCGAGCTGAAGAGTCTCCTCGCGCGCGAGATCGAGGGGGCCGTCTTCGACGAGGCGCTGGACCGCCTCCTCGCCGACCGCGTCCTGCGCGCCGAGCAGGACAAGATCGCGCTTCCGGACAGCGGTCCTACGTTCGCGCCCGAGCAGGTTCGGGCGCTCGAGACCCTGGAGCGCCGCCTGGACTCGGCGGGCTTTCAGGTGCCCGACATGGCCCAGCTCCTCAGGGAGGTGCCACCCTCGGCCAAGCCCCCCGAGCTGGCCCGGTACCTCGTCGAGTCGGGGCGGGCCGTCCGGGTGACCTCGGACCTCTACTACCCGGCCGCTCGCTGGGCCGAGGTCGAGGCCCGGGTTCGGGGCCATTTCAGCCACAAACCGGCCCTCACCATGGGGGAATTCAAGGATCTCATTCAGGTTTCCCGCAAATATGCCGTTCCCTTGCTGGAACACCTGGACCGTCTGGGGATTACCAGGCGGGAAGGGGACTTCAGGGTGCCGGGCCCGCGCTCCAAGACCTAGGAAGGCGGCGGCCGGCCCCGAACGGGCGCGCCGAACCCCTGAATCGGCGCCCCCCTACCTCCATTTTCGGTGAGAGGTGCATGTCCTACCGAAAAGAATTGCCGGCCGTTTCCGCGCGGGGGTATTATCTTTGTTAATAGATCGCCCGGCCGTCCCTCCGGTCGGCTACCTGCGGAGATCCCTCAGGGGGACTCCGGGATCAACCACAAAAGAAGGTGACGCCGCCATGGGCCTTCTCTCCGGAACCCGCGGAACCAAGCTATCTTCGACACTGCTCGCGCTCATCGCGCTGTCCCTTCTGCTCGCGACCTGGGCACCGGTGCCATCGTTCTCGGCTGGAGTCGCGCCCGCTTGGGCGAGTGGCTCGCCAGACGAAACCTTGAACCCCAAGGATCCTCCGAAGAGCGTGTCGGTCCCGACCACGACGTACGTTGCCTCCACGATGAGCGCGACGACGCCGATGACCACGTCGAAGATCACCTGGAAGAGCTACCTGTTGATGGCGTGGAAGTACCTGGCCGTTTCGCGATTCTGAACAGAGGGGTCGGTTGCGGCCCCATCTCATCGGAAGACGGTGCGTGGACAAGACCACGGCAGAATTGATCCGGGAGCGTGAGGAGGCGGTATCCACCGCCCGCCTCACGCAAGATCCGGAACGACACCTCCAATCCCTCGAAGATCTCGCCGAGATCTTCCTCAGAGCCGACAGCTATCTCCCTGCCCTCCAGAACCTCGAGGAGTGCATCCAGGCGGCGGAGCGGCTCGGCCTCGACCCCCATCGCATCGCCACGCTCGAGCTGAAAGCGGCGCAGACCCTCATCGAGAAGGGGGATGCGCCCGGCGCGCTCAAGCATCTGGCGCGTGCGCGGGCTCGCGCGGTTCCGGACACGCAGCCCGAGCTGATCGCGCGGCTCCAGCTCCAGAGCGCGCGGGCTCTGATCGAGCTGTCGCAGTACGAAGAGGCCCTGGGCAGCTGCGAGCGCGCCCACATCTACTTCAAAGAGAAGAACCTCATGGCGCCGCTCGCGCACGCGTACAACTGCTTCGGCCGGATCCATTTCCGCCTCGGCGATCTGGACAAGGCGAAGGAGTTCTACGAGGCCGCGCTCCACCTCTTCCGGTGGGATCTGAACGACGAGGAAGGGGTCATTCGCGCCCACAACAACCTGGGCGTCCTCTACCGTCATCTCTCCGATTGGCGGCAGTCGACCTGGCATCTGCTCCGCTCGATGGAGCTGTCGACCCGCCTCGGTAACTTCGCCTACATCGCCGTCTCCTGCGCCAACCTCGGTATCGTCTTCCTCAAAGCCGGATCCTGGGACGAAGCGGTCGAGCACTTCGACCGCGCCATGAACTCCTACGTCCAGATCGGCAAGGAGGCGGGAGCCGCGCGCATGCGGATCGGCCTGGCCACGGTGGCCACGCTGCGGCACGACTTCACCGCCGCGGAAGGGCACCTCGCCGCCGCGGTGCAGATCACCTCGCGGCTCGGCTGCTCGCGCGAGCAGGTGCTCTGCCTCTTCAGCCGCGGCGAGCTGATGGTGGAGATGGGCCGCGTCGAGGAGGGCCTCGGGCTCTACGACGAGGCGCTCGCGATGGCCCGCCAGATCGCCCCCGAAGGCGACATGGTCCACGAGATCCAGCGCCGCCGGGCGGAAGCGTTCGCGCTCCGGGGCGACATCCCCGCCGCGCTCAAGGCCGCCGAGGACGCGCTCCAGCGCTCGTGCCGGCTCAAGGATCAGCTCGAAGAAGGCGCCGCTCGCCGCACGCTCGCCGCGATCCATACGCTCGAAGGACGCATGTCCGACGCGAACACACAGGGACGCGAAGCCATCCGGCTCCTCGAAGGCATTCACGAGCGGTTCGAGCTCGCGCGCGCCTACCTGGAGCAGGCCCGCCGGATGCCGGGGGGTGACGTCGAGCGCACGCGCGACGCGCAGAATCTCGCGTTCAAGGCGATGTACCTGTTCGAGCAGCTCGGGGTCGAGGAGGGCATGCGCTCCTGCGAGCACGCGCTGCGCGACCTGAACGCCCCGGTCTGGCTCACCGCCCAGCGCGCGCCGCGCGTCGTGGTGCCCACGTCGTCGCAGGCGCAGGACATCGCGCGGGCGCACGGCGTCCTGAGCCAGAACCCGCGCACGCTCGAGCTGGTGCGGAAGGCGTCGGAGCTCGTCACCACACCGGCCCGCGTCCTCATCCAGGGCGAGACCGGCACGGGCAAGAACCTCCTCGCCTACCTGTTCCGCTCCTACGAAATCGAGCGCGGACGGCCCTTCGTCGAGGTGAACTGCACCAGCCTCCCGGGCGACCTCGTCGAGAGCGAGCTCTTCGGCTACGTGCGGGGCGCCTTCACGGGCGCCGCGATCACCAAGCGCGGCATCTTCGAGGAGGCGGACGGCGGGACGATCTTCCTGAACGAGATCGGCGAGCTGGGCGAGCGGACCCAGGTGAAGCTCTTACAGGTACTGGACGATGGGACCTACCGCCGACTGGGCGAGGTCCGGTCGCGCCGCCTCAACGTGCGCATCATCTCCGCCACGAACAAGGATCTCGACTCGGCGGTCAAGGCGGGCTGGTTCCGCGCGGATCTCTTCTACCGGCTCGGGCAGGTCGTCCTCTCGCTCCCGCCGCTGCGCGAGCGACGCGAGGACATCGCGCTCTTGATCCGGAACTTCCTCGACGAGCTCTGCGCGCGCGAGGGACGCCACGTGGTCCTCGCGGAGGATGCGATGGAGTACCTCGTGTCGCTCCCGTGGATGGGCAACATCCGCGAGCTCAAGCACAAGATCGAGTCGATCTACCTCTGCGCCGGACGCCAGGAGCTGGTGGATCGCGCCACGCTCGTCCGGCTGCTCTACCCGGGCGGCACGCCCGCGGCCGAAGCCGGCCCGGCGCGCGGACTCCGCGGCAAGGTCGACCTCATGAAGCGCGAGGAGATCCTCGCGGCGCTCTCGCGCAACGGCGGCAACCGAAGCCGCGCCGCGCTCGAGCTGGGCATCACCCGCCGGCATCTGATCCGGCTCCTCAAGCAAATCTATTAAGCCTTAAGCGCGCCGCCGCAGCGGCGCGGAACCTCTGTTCTTTCCCCGCTTGGCCCCCTGGAACCATTCCCCATTCTGGATAGTTTTCATTCATGCACCCAATAGCCTAGACCTCGCTCGGCCTCAAGGTCTGTGACATCCACGTCCCCTCGCCTGGTCGGGGCGTGACATCGCTCCCAAGATCACCGCGGGGAAGCGATTAGCGAGCTCGTTGCCCCCGTGGTCTGTGACATCGATGTCTCAGGACCGCCAACCTGACAGCCTCCGGCGAGCCTGAGCGCCGGCGGAGCCTCTGCTTCAAGCCATTCCCGCACAACCGCTTCTCGGTAACTCTCGCGCTCCGACAAATGGCTTCGTGGCACGGCACGTCCGATGCTTTTTACGTTCTGCGTGAAGGGCAGCGTCGGAGGGGAAACCCGGCGCGACTCTTCAAAGGTTAGCTGGAAGTGAGGGCCGCGGACGATGGGGAGCTCTCAGGGGAAGCCAAGGCCAGGGCAAACCTCCTCCTTCGAGTCCGTTTGGACATAAAGGCTCCTAGACTGACTCCTACTGGGTGCCTCGTCAGTCCGCGA
Source organism: Candidatus Eiseniibacteriota bacterium (assembly GCA_035273905.1). Lineage (GTDB taxonomy): Bacteria > Eisenbacteria > RBG-16-71-46 > SZUA-252 > SZUA-252 > WS-9. Next base: position 7,581 of record DATEOQ010000134.1, read on the forward strand.
CCCCTTGTTATGCAGTAGCAGTACGGGTCCCCCCCGCCAACGCATCGCTCCGCATCTAGCTCGACACCTCGCGTTCGTTTCCTTGTCCGGCGTCCGCCTCCGGTAACCGAGGGCGTACGAGAAGCTCCCGCTCCCGCGTGCAGATGGCCTGTCCCGGTTTGCCGCGGCGGGGCTTCGACACGAACTTTCGCTCCGTGTAGATCACCGGGACCCGTGACTGTTTCCTCGCCTTGCTGAAGTAGGCGGCGATGGATGCCGCCTCCTCGAGCGTACGTGGCTTGGGTATGGCGCTTCGCGCCGGACGGCGGAGGATCACGTGGGAACCCGGGACCCCCACGACGTGGAACCAGTAGTCGTGGGGGTTCGATAGACGATGGGTGATGCGGTCGTTGTCGACGTTGTTGCGTCCGACCCAGACCTCCCACCCATCGGCCGTGTGGAACGTCCTTGGCCTGGCCGACTCGAGCGCCCCTGGCGGTCGGTGCCCGGGACGTAGCCCGCGGGGTGCTCCGGCGGTCTGTCGACCCAGATGGATCGATCGGGTGTCACCCCGCGGCAACGCTGGCAAGCCCGTCGCCTGGAGGAACTCGCGCAGCGCGCGAAGCGCCTCCTTCGGCGGGCGGTCGGGAATGTCCAGGCGGAGCGCTTCCAATGCGGTGCGCTTCTCCCGGGTTTGACGAAGGCGCGTCTCGACCAGACGTTCACCACGCTCGCCCTTCTTAGCTTTCTGGAAGAGGCGCGCCGCATTCTCGTGGGGCGAGAGCGACGGATCGATGGGAATTTCGACCGTCGCTTCGGGCGAGTCCGCGAACGGATCGGGGAGCCGAACGCGGCTCGCCCCCCTCGGGATCTCCGAGTAGTGGGCGAGAAGAATCTCCCCCCAACGGCGCGCCTCCACATGCCCATGGGCGCGCTTCAGGTCCCCCTCTTGAGCCTCCTGCCGCCGCGCAAGGACTCGCGCGGCGGCGTGGAGCTCCTTGTCCAGATACCGGCGAAAATCCTCCGTGAATGCCGCGGCCATGTCGTCCGCGAGCGCCTGTTCCAAAGCGGCGCCCTCCGCGACCTCGACCTGCGGCGCCCGAAATCCCGGCGGCGCTTCACCCGCGCCTTCCTCCGCGTCGCGATGAAACGCCCAGAGCACGCCCCCCTCCGCGCCGCCTGAAACGGTGAGATTCACGCGGGTCCGCTCGGCCGCGAGGAGCAGACGATGCGTGCCCGCTCCCTCGGAGCCCAGCTCCATCGCGAAGCCGTCCCAGTCGAGCGCGGCGCGCCGCACGAGGAGCCCGCGAAGCGCGTCCTCGATGGCGCCGAAGGGTGACCCGCGCGGATCGGGCGACGTGGGGAGGCGGTCGGAGAGCGCGAGCCGCGCGCGCTTCCGCTCGAGGTGGATCCAGAGGTACGTGCGCGGCTTCTCGCCGAGCGCGACCGCGAGCGAGCGCGGGGAGAGCGCGATCACGCCGGAGACGCGGCGCCCCGCGAGGACTTGCGCGAGGTCGCTCATCACTTCGACGCCCGGAGCGAATCCGTGAGCGCCGTGAGCCGCGCCTGGTTGCGCGTCGCTTCCGGGTTGCCCGGCTCGACCTCGCCCGCGCGGCGATAGTGCGCGAGCGCCTCGTCGTAGCGCCCCATCCGATCCAGCACGACGCCGAGGTTGTTCTCCGCCTGCGCGAACGTGGGATCGAAGCGGATCGCCATGCGATACGCGGCCACCGCGGAATCGGGCCGGTCCACGCGCACGTTCAGATTCCCGAGTGCGTACCAACCGGGCGCGTAGCCGGGCTCCTGCGCGAGCAGCTCGCGCACGTGGACGAAGGCGGAGTCGCTCTGCCCCATCTCGTCCTCCGCCGCACCCAGGTTGAGGAGCATCTCCCCCGAGGTGGGCATGACGGCGTGCGCGCGGCGGAAGTGCTCGGCGGCGCGCGGGAGATCGCGGTGCATGTAGTAGTAGTTCCCGAGGAGCGCGTGAACCTGTGCGGACTCGGGTGAGTCGTGCAGGATGGACGTGAAGAGGGTCGGCTCGTCCTTCCAGATCGCGACGCGCGGCAGGAGGAGGACCAGGAACCAGATCCCGACCGCGGCGCAGGCGGCGAGGAATTCACCTCCCGCGTCCCGTCCACGCGACCACACACCCGGGAGGAGCGCGACTCCCAGCGCGAGCGCGGCCCCCGGCACGAACAGGAACCGCTCGGCGACGAGCGCTCCCGCGAGGATGCGAACCCAGCAGACCGGGAGGAGCGTCGCGGCGAAGAGCCCCAAAGGAAGGAGCCACGGCGAGCGCGCCCGTGCCGCACGCGCGATGCCCGCGGCGAGCGCGCCCAGCACCACCAGTCCCGCGATGAAGATGAAGTCCGCGGCGGGCACCTCGCGGATGTCGTGCCGCGCCGAGAGTCCGAGCGGCACGAAGAGGAGCCCCACGTAGATCGCCACGATCGCGACGCTCGTCAGGATCTGCGGCATCGTGCCCTGGACCGGAGGCACCAAGGGGAGATGCGCCGGCCCGAGCACCGCCACGCGGGCCGCCCCGTAGAGCGCCACGACCGCGAGAAGCGGCACCGCGGCGCGCGCGAGATCGGACGGTGTCGCGGGGCGATCCCTCACCCAGAGCGCCCCGAGGAGCACGGGCGCGCCGAAGAGCGCCACCTCCTTCGCGAAGAGCCCGGGCAGGAGGAGGAGCGCCGCGGGCGCGAGCTTCATCCACGGCGATCGGATGCCGGGGCCGTAGCGCGCGGCGGCCCAGAGCGCGGCGAAGAGAAAGGCGCCGGCGATGAGATCCGTGCGCCCCGAGATGAAGGC
>DATEOQ010000135.1:0-4395 GCA_035273905.1 Candidatus Eiseniibacteriota bacterium
GAACCGCGCAGACGCGCTCGGCCTCGCACAGGTCTACCAGCTCCGGGGCCGGATCGGCCGCTCGCACCACCAGGCCTTCTGCTACCTGCTCGTCCCCGCGGGGACCGTGCTCACCGAGGAAGCGGAGAAGCGGCTCCGCGCCATCTCGGAGCACGAAGAGCTGGGAGCGGGGCTCATGATCGCGATGCGCGACCTCGAGATCCGCGGCGCCGGCAATCTCCTCGGCCCCGAGCAGCACGGCTTCATGGCCACGGTGGGCTTCGACCTCTACTGCCGCATGGTCGACGAGGTGGTGCAGGAGCTCCAGGGGACCGCGGTCGCGCGGCGCCCGGAGCCGGAGCTGTCGAGCGATCTGCCGGCCTTCGTGCCCGACGAGTACGTGGCGGACCGGGACGAGAAGCTGGATGTCTACCGGCGGCTCGCGGCCGTCGCCGAGATCGCGGGGCTCGACGCGCTCCGGGGCGAGCTCGAGGACCGCTTCGGGCCGGCGCCCCCCGAGGTCTCGAACCTGCTCCACCTGAAGCGGCTCCGCCTGCTCGGCCGCGACCACGGGGTCGAGCGCCTCCGGGTCGGCCGCGACCGGCTCGAGATCGAGGTTGCCGAGGACCTCAAGCGGGAGAAAATCCTGGGCCTCGTGACCTCCGTCAAGGCCCCGATCGAGTTCGCCGGGAAGGGCTCCCGGACCCTCCGGGTGAAGTCGCCGAACGACCCCTTGTCCTTGGCGACAAACCTCTTGCAGCACTTGGGGCCCTCTGATACGGTGCCCCATCCTCTTCCTGCGACCGGAACGTGAACCGGGGGGCCCGATTGGGGTATCTGAGGGACGAGGTCAGGCTCGCGTACCCACCCGGCGTCCATTCCAAGGAATGATCCAGACTCGAACGCCCCGCCCATACCGGTCGAACCCTGCCGTCCAACCTTGGTCGAAGCTCCGCCTCCCGCGGGTGCTCGTCCTTGTTGCCGTGCTCTGTGCCGCCTGGGCCGTCGTCGCGATGGCCGCGACCACCCCGACAGCTACGAAAGCCAAAGCTCCGGCCGCCACGACCAAGGCATCCACCTCGAAGAAGACCGCTGCCTCGCCCCCCAAGGCCTCCGGCGCGGTCGCCACGGTGGGCACGCGCACCATCGACCAGATCGACATCCAGCGCGCCGCGCAGGCCTTCTACTCCGATCCCTTGCGGCTGAAGAATCCGTCGAAGTGGCGCCGCTCGCTCCTCGACCGGTGCGTCGACCGCGAGCTGCTCGACATGGAGGCGCAGAAGCAGGGACTCGACAAGGACTCGACGCTCACCGCGCTTCGGAAGGAGCGTGAGTACTCGGTGTTCTGGCGGGAGATCGATCGCCGGGTGCTCGTTCCGCGGCTCACGCCCACGGAGGCCGAGCTGAAGGAGGCATACGCGACCAGCAAGTACCGGATGGTCGATCTCTCGGTCATCCTGATCCGCACCGATCTCAACGCGGCGCAGAAGCCGCTCGCGCAGCGCATTGCCGCTGCCGGTCGCGGCGGAGCGCGGTTCGATTCGCTCGCGAAGCTGTACAGCGAGCATCCGCCCACGAAGGCGAAAGGGGGACGGATCGGCTGGGTGCTGATGAAAGACGTCAATCCGGCGTGGTTCGACGATGCGACCAAGGCCTCCGAAGGCGCCGTGCTCGGTCCGTACGCAGGGCCGGTGGGCGACGAGATCTACCGGATCGCCGCGTTCCAGGAGCTGACGCACGACTCGCTCTCGCACCTCATTTACTTCGAGCGGAGCCGCTCCATCACGGACGACTACCAGCGGGAGATGCTGGCCAAGTACCACTTCGCCGTCGATTCGACGCAGATCAAGGACCTGATCTTCGCCGTGGCGAGCGAGAGCCCCGATTCGATCTTGAAATCGCTGCGTCCGGACGGGACGCGCGACAAGCAGGGCGTTCGCCCCGCGCTCGGCGTGCTGGCGCGCTGCGACGGCCGGACCATCACGTTCCCCGACATCCTCGGCGCGGCGCCGGCGAACCGCAGCGAGATTGGCGGGATCCACCTGGATTCCGCGGACGAGGTGCGGGCCATCTGCGCGCGCGCGGTGATGGAGGACCTCACCTCCCGCGACGGGCGGGATCGCGGCATCGACCGGGACCCCGCGATCGCGCGCGAGCTGCGGCTCATCAACGAGGAGATACGGACGCACGAGATGGTGCGCCGGCATGCGGCCAACTTCGACCAGGCCGCGGTGCGCTCGTATTTCGACGCGCACCCCGACCTCTTCAAGCGCCCCCGCACCCGGTCCGTCAAGATCGTGACCTTCGTGAAGCCCGAGAGCGCCGCGGTGAACGCGCAGGCATGGCGCGCTTCGGGAGGCATCGACAACGCCGTGCTCGCCGCGCGCAACGACATCCATGAGGTGAATCGGGTGACTCCCTGGACGGCCTCCGCCGGCCAGTACGCGGTCGCGCGATACGGTACGATGGATCTCCCGGAGGGACCCGACGATCCGGTCACCCGCGCGGCCCAGGGAGCGGCCGCCGGCGCGGTGGTCGGACCGATCGCGCTCCCGTATGGGGGCCATGCCGTGATGCAAGTGCTCCGGGTCGAGGACGCCCGTCCGATGACGTTCGACGAGGCCAAGATCCTCGCCTACCGACTCAAGCGGGAGGAGGACGAGAGTCGCTGGGTCGACACCGAGCTGACCCGTCTTCGCGCCTCGACTCCCGTGAACGTTCTGCCGGGCCGTCTCGAGGCCACGAAGCTGGCCAGCCACGGCACCACCACTCCAACGGGAGGCGTCGCTGAATGAACGCACGTAGGTTCCTGACCGCTGCGATCGCACTGACTCTGTTCGCTTGGGGCGGCGCACCCCGCGTCGCGCCGGCCACCGAGCGGATCGCGGCCGTCGTGAACAAGGAAGCGATTCTCGCATCGGACGTGGACGAGCAGACGAAGGACGCCGCGGACCGCATGAACGTCGATCCCGCGGACACGTCCGCCTACAACAGGCTCCGCGGCGAGGTGCTGAACCAGCTCATCGAGAAGCAGGTGCTCCTCACCGAGGCGACGCGCCAAGGCCTCACCGTCACGGACGCGGAAGTGAGCCAGGCGGTGGATCGCGAGATCCTGGGACTCAAGCAGCGGATCGGCTCGGAGAGCGACTATCAGGCCGCGCTCGCGCGCGAGAAGACGACCGAGGCCGATCTAAGGAAGCGCTACACGCCCGGCGTGAAGGAGCAGCTCCTGATCTCCCGCCTCGTTGGCAAAGAGGTGCAGTCGAAGACGACCGTCACCGACGCCGAGGTGAGGGCCTACTATGAGGCGCACCGCGACTCCATCGGGCAGAAGCCCGAAGAGCTCAAGATGGCGCACATCCTCATCGCCTTCGAGCCGGACACGTCGCAGGTCCGCCGGGCGCACGCGAAGGCCGACAGCCTCTACGACCTGATCGTGAAGAAGAAGGCGCCCTTCGAGGAAGTGGCACAGCGGTTCTCGGACGATCCCAGCTCGCGCGTGGGCGGCGATCTCGGAACGTTCGGCCGCGGCGACATGGTGGCGGAATTCGAAGAGGTGGCGTTCAAGCTGAAGCCGATGGAGATCTCGCGGCCGGTCCGGACGCGCTTCGGATACCACATCATCCAGGTGCTCGAGCACTTCGCGAAGACCGACAGCACGGACGAGCGCGTGCATGCACGGCACGTCATGGTGCAGGCGAAATCCACCCCGGCGGACGAGGAGCGCGCACGGCTCCGGGCGCTCGCGCTCCGAGACTCGATCCTCACGAAGGGGGCCGACTTCGCGGCCGTCGCGAGGAAGTTCTCGGCCGACTCAGCGACCAAGGATTCGGGAGGCGTGCTGGGCGCCGTTCCCGTCCCCGCGCTGCCGCAGAATCTGCGCGAGCCCTTGAGCGGACTCGCGGTGGGCGAAGTGAGCGTCCCGTTCAAGAGGGACGCGGGCTATCATCTCTTCAAAGTTCTGGGCCGCACGCCCGCGACCGACTATAAGTACGATGACATCAAAGACGATCTCCGCCAGGTGGTCCTCAACAAGAAGCTCGAGGAGAGCTACCGGCGGTGGTATGACCGCGTGAAAAAGACTGTGAACGTCGAAGTCAAGAACTGAACCCGGAGCGGGACCGCCCATGGCCACGAGACGCCCCACGCTCGTCGTCACCATGGGTGATCCCGCCGGGATCGGGCCGGAGATCGTGGCCCGCGCGGTCGCGTCGCCCGCGATGCGTCGCATGGCGAAGCTGCTCGTGGCGGGCGATCCGGAAATCCTGAGTAAGGCCGCCAAGCGCACGCGCGCCAGGGTCCGGTTCGAGCCGGCCGGTACGCGCGCGGGTGGGAGCGGAATTCCGATCGTCGTGTCGAGCCAGGATGGCTGGGACGCGATCGTGCCGGGGCAAGGGACGGCGGCCTCGGGACGCA
>DATEOQ010000136.1:0-2265 GCA_035273905.1 Candidatus Eiseniibacteriota bacterium
TGAAGGCGCTGGTCGGGTACTGCTCGACCAGCTTGGCCAGCTCGGCCGTGCCCTTGGCGGTCTGGCCCAGGCGATAGAGCGACGCCTCGGTCCCGCGCTGCGCTTCCTTGGAGTAGGGCGTGTCGGGGAACTTGGCAATCACCTCGGAGTATTGCGCGAGCGCCGCGGCATCGTGCCCCGCGTTGTACTCGCACTGGCCGAGGCGGAGGCTCGCCAGCGCGGCGGCGTCTGTCTGCGCGAAGTTCTGGAGCAGGCCGCGATAGCACCGCTTCGCGTCCTCGTAACGCTGAGCCTCGAAGTAGACGTCGCCCGCGCGCGACCAGGCCTTCTCGGCCAGCGGCGTGCTCGCGCTGTCCTTCACGATCGCTTCCCAGTGATCCACCGCGTCGCCGGCGCGGTTGAGGCGCAGGCAGGCGAGGCCGGCCTGGTAGTGCGCCAGCATCCGCTTCGGGTGGGTCGGGTAGCGCTTCAGGAAGACCGCGTAGGCGTCGGCCGCCGCGCGGTAGTTCTTCTGGTTGAACCGGTCGTGCGCGATGTCCAGATACGCGCTCGACACGATGTCGGTGCGCCCGGTGCCGCCGTAGCGGGCCACGAGGCGCTCCTCGGTCGCGATGGCGAGGCTGTCACGCCCCTCACGCGCGTAGCTCCAGGCGAGGAGCTTCGTCGCGGACGCCCCGACCGGGTGGTCGGGGAAGTCCCGCATCAGCTTCTCGAGCGTCGCCTGCGCCTCGGGGTACCGGGCCTGGGCCGCGGACGCGTCCGCGTCGATCAGAAGCGCGTAGGCGCGCCAGGGCGAGGTGCTCGGCGGCATCTTCTGCAAGAGCATGTGCGGCGCCCCCGCGAGCTGCCCCAGGTCGCCCGCCTGGTGGTACGAATACATGAGAAGGCAGAGGGACGCGTCCACCACCTCGATGCGCTCGGACGTCTTGAACATGTCGAGGTTGGGGTGCTCCATCTGCGCCACGTAGCGGTCGAGCACGATCTGGAAGTACGGAGCCGCGACGCGCGGCTTGTTCTGCGAGAGAAGGCCCACGCCGGCGAGGTACGCCGCCGCCGGAGCTTCGGGCTCGAGCGGATACCCGGCCACCACGGCCTGGTAGCTTCCGGTCGCGTCCAGCTTCCGGCCCATCGCGTCCAGGCAGCGGCCGACCGCGTACTGCGCGCTCGCCGCGACGGAATGCTGGAAGTAGTCCCGGAGCACGTGGTTCATCTCGACGATCGCCTCGGGGTACTGACCGCGGTCCATGAGGACCTCGCCCACGAGGAACTGCGCGCGCGCGGCGACGTCGGAACGGCCGTAGCGCTCCACGATGCCGCGCAGGATGGCGAGCGCCGAGTCCGGCTGACCGGAGAGATAGAGACAGCCCGCGCCGCGCACCTCGGCCTCACCGATCACCGCCGGATCCTCGGCCTTCTTGCTCACGCGCGAGAATTCCTCGGTCGCGCTCCTGTAGTCCTTCGCGAGGAGGAACGCATCCGCCTTCGCGAGCATCGCCGGATCGCGGAGCGGGGAATCGGGATAACGATCCGCAACTTCCTGGAAGGACGCCGCCGACTGGAGCACCGCCCCCTGCGCGCGGTAGCAGAGCCCGCGCAGGTACGATGCCGCGGGTCCCGTCGTCTTGATGCCGACGGCCGCGAGCGCGTCCACCGGCTTGCCCTGCGTGTAGAGGAGCGTCCCCTTCGCGAGCGTCACGCGCGGATCGGTGTCGAGCCACGGCTGCGACTGAGAGAGGAGCGCGAGGTGCTTGGTCGCCGTCGTCGCGTCGCCGCGGCGGAGCGCGTTCCAGGCCTGGGCCAGCGTGGCCTCCCCACGGAGCGGACTCTGCGGGTACTTGTCCATCCAGCCCTTCCACTCGTCCGCGGCTTCCTTGTCGCGGCCCTCAAGCTCCTTCATGTGGATCGCCGCGAACTCCGCGTCGTCCGAGAAATAGTTCTTGTCGCCCATCTTCTGCGCGGCGCTCCGCCATCCCTGCTCGGCGCCGGTGTAGTCCTGCAGCTCGAAGCGGATCTGCGCGGACAGCGCCCGCGCGGCCGCCTGCTCGTCGTCCGAGAGGTTGCCCTTGAGCACGGAACCGACCGTGCCGTCGAGCCCCTCGAGCGCCGCCTGACGATCGGCTCCAGCCAGGAGCCGCGCGGCCTCGAACGAGAGTCCCGCTTCCTTGAGCGCCGCAGGCGCGGCTTTCTTGGCGATCTCCGGCTGCTTGTCGCCCGCCCAGGCCGCGGCCGGCGCGAAGAGCGCCGCCGCGAGCAGGAGGTGAGCGA
>DATEOQ010000137.1:0-3790 GCA_035273905.1 Candidatus Eiseniibacteriota bacterium
CGCTCCGGTCTCGAGGCTCCCCGTGGCGAGCAGGAGCCGCTCCATGCCGATCGAGAAGCCGATCGCGGGCGTCTGAGGGCCGCCAAAATCCTTCACGAGCTGGTCGTAGCGTCCGCCTCCGCCCACCGCGTTCTGGGCGCCGAGCCCCGCGGCGTGCACTTCGAACACGGTGCGCGTGTAGTAGTCGAGCCCGCGGACGAGCCGCGGCGCGGTCTCGTGCTCGATCCCGAGCGCGTCGAGCGCCCCCTTCACGCCGTCGAAGTGCTCGCGGCAAGGATCGCAGAGCGAGTCGAGCACACTCGGCGCGGACGCGATCGCCGGCTGGCATGTGGGAACCTTGCAATCCAGGATGCGGAGCGGATTGGTGCGGAGTCGCTCCTTGCAGTCGCCGCAGAGCTCCGCCTCGCGCGACTCGAAGTGCTCGCGGATCCGCTCGCGATACATGGGGCGGCAGACCGAATCGCCCAGCGAGTTCACGAGCACGCGCACATCCTTGAGTCCGATGCCCCGGAGGATCGCGACGAAGAGGTCGATCATCTCCGCATCCGCGGCGGGGGCCGCCGGACCCAGGAGCTCGGCGCCGATCTGCCAGAACTGGCGGTAGCGCCCCGCTTGCGGCCGCTCGTACCGGAACATCGGCCCGATGTAATAGAGACGCGTGACGGGATCGCCGTGGCCGAGCGCGTGCTCGAGGTACGCGCGGACGAGAGGCGCGGTTCCCTCCGGGCGGAGGGTGAGCGAGCGCCCCTTCCGGTCCTCGAAGGTGTAGAGCTCCTTCCGGACGATGTCGGTGGATTCGCCGACGCTCCGGATGAAGAGGTCGGTGGACTCGAAGAGCGGCGTGCGGACCTCGCGATAGCCGTAGCGGCTCAGGATCTCGCGCGTGCTCCCCTCGAGCGCGATCCAGCGCTCGCTCTCGCCCGGCAGGATGTCCCGCGTTCCCCGCGGCACCTGGAACTTACTCGCCACTCTGCTCCTTCGTCCTGGTTCGGGAACCCGCGCGGGGGCTCAGCGTTCCGGCGCGGCGCGCCGATCGAGCGGGCGCGCGCTGATGACTTGCGTGATCACGACCGCGAGGGTCACCGCGGTCAGGTCGGTGAGCCAATCGAAGATGTCGCAGCTCCGCCCGGGCACGAAGCTCTGGTAGAGCTCGTCGCACATTCCGACGAAGCCGCCGAACGCGATCGCCGCGATCGACATCGCCACGCGGTTCGAGCCCGACATGGTGAAGCGGATGGCCCGTCCCACCAGGAGCCCGAACAGCGAATACTCCATCAAGTGCGCGACCTTGTCCATGAATGGGAACGGGCCCGGCACTTTCAGGCTCTGAATCGAGGACATCCCGAAAATCAAGCCGATGTAGAGGGCCACGGGGACCCAGTGGAATAGAAAGAGGGCCCGGCCGCGCTTCGGTCCGGGCCCTCGATCGGCAGCCTCAGGGGCGGTCAAATCGCGTGACGCTCCAGATGTTGTAGCCGCGGCGCTCGGTGGGATAGACGCCGTTCAGGCCGTAATCGCTGGCGCGATTCGAGACGAAGTAGATGGTATTCCCGTCGTCCGAGAAACGCGGGTGCGAGTCGTCCGCCGGACCGCCCGTGATCCGGACCGCACTGCTCCGGACGTTCGTGTCCGCGCGAATGATCCAGATGTCCCGTTCGCCGTTCTTCACCGCTGCATCAGCGAACACGACGTACTGGCCGTCGGCCGACCAGTCGGGATCCGTGGCACTGGAATCCGCCAGCCACTGGACCGCCGACGACGCTGGCGGGTTGACGCCGAATTTGTAGAACCCGTTCGAGACCTGGTTCGTGGCCCGGAAGAAGCGGAAGGACATGGTCACGATCGAGTCCGGCAGACCGTCGGCGTCCACGTCGGGACCCCAGTTCGGCATCCAGAACGTGCGCGACGCGAGCGACTGGTCCGCGATGGCGCGCTCCGGCGCCGGAAGCACGGCCGGTGGGACCACCGGGATGTCGCGGTAGAGGACGCGCGGAACGAAGGCCGTGGCCTGGCCGCTGTCCGAGTTGTACATGAGCCACCCGTGGGTCCGTGAGAACCGCGGGTTGCCGAACAAATGGGATTGGGTCGTGATCGACGTGAGCTGCTGGCTCACGGCCGGGTCCGGAGTGGCCCCAGCCGCGGCAGCGGCGTACACGTGCTGACTGTCCACGTCCGTCGCGCGAGCGGCAAACGCGAGCACCGACCCGTCGGCCTTCATGGTCGGTGAGTTCGCGGTGAAGAAGCCGGACGTTTTCTGCTCCGGCGAGAGGCCCACCGCGGGGATGTACCAGATGTCGGCCTGCCCGTTGGAGATGTTCGAGTACTGCGCGAACACGATCCCCCCCGTCGGCGACGGGACGGGAGCCGGATCGAACTGCACCTCGGGAGTGTTCGTCCAGCGGATGAATTCGTTGTCCACGAAGATGTGGAACGTTTTCGTCTGGAAGAAGTGGGCGTCGGGGTCCGGAGCGGTGTCGACCGCCTCGATGGACGCCGTGACGTCGTACGTTCCGATCGAATCGGGTGCGTTCCAGTTGACGGTGGCCGCGGTCGAGTCGAGCAGCGTCCCCTGCGCGGCGCTCCAGTGGTACGTGAGCGGGAGGTTGTTGACGTTGGTCACGAGAAGGGTCAGCTGGTTGGTGACTCCGCGGACCGCGGGCACCTTGTCCGAGCTGATGTTGATGATGAGCGGCGAATAGACGCCGGGCTTGTCGTTCGTATCGGGCTCGGTGGAGCAACCCGCCAGGACCAGGGCGAGGCAAACTCCCGCCCCGAAACCTCGCAAAGACTTCATAAAAGGAGAAAGCTCCTTTCTGGGGGACACGGCGATGTGTGGCCGAAAAGCTACCCAAGGAGCGGGGGGTCCGTCAAGCCCGGCCCGGAGGACGGGGGTCCTAAATATAGCGCGACTCGGCCTCCTTGAGCACCCCCAGAAATGCCTCAGGGGTGGCGCTGGTCCGGAGGGCGTTCCGAACCGACTCCTCCTTCAGGAGCCGGGAGACGTTGGCCAGGGCCTTCACGTGGGGACCCCGGAGGCTCTCAGGGGAAACGAGGAGGATGAAGAGGGTCGCCGGCTCTCCGTCCATCGAGTCGAACTCGATGCCGGCCGGAGCCACCCCGCAGGCCGCGACCAGGTGGTCGAGCAGCCGGGTCTTCCCGTGCGGGATGGCGACGCCGTTCCCGATGCCGGTCGACATCATCGACTCGCGCTGGAGAACCTTGCTCAGGATCTCGCCCTTGGTGTTCACGCCGTGCGCGGATTCGAGGAGCTGCACCAGCTCCTTGATGCACGATTCCTTGTCGTGGGCCGCGAGGTGGAGGCGGACCGCGTTCTCGTTGATCAGCTCGGACAGTTGCATGGAAGCCCCGGGTGGCCGAGGGCGGCGCTCGAGGGTGGGTTGCGCCGCGTCGCGACGCGCGACGCTACGGCCGCGGACACGGGAGCGTCAAGCGGAAAGCGAAGGGAACACGGAACCTATCCCTCTTTGGAGCCGCCCGGGCCGGCTCCGCCATCGGTTGCGGCGGCCGCTCAGCGGCCGGCTCCGACGGCTTCCTGCTTTTCCGCGAGCTCGAACCGGAACGGACCGTCGTCGTCCGCTCCGATCGTGACGCGCACGCGGTCCCCTGGATGGAACTCGCCCCGCAGAATGGCCTGCGCGAGCGGGTTCTGAATGCGGCGCTCGATCACCCGCCGGAGCGGCCGCGCGCCGAACACCGGGTCGTAGCCCTCGACCGCGAGCCGGTCGAGCACCGGCGTGTTCACGTCGAGCGAAAGCTCGCGGTCGCGAAG
>DATEOQ010000138.1:0-6637 GCA_035273905.1 Candidatus Eiseniibacteriota bacterium
GGGTGCGCGCCGTGGGCGAGCTCCTCGCGAACCAGTTCAACGTCGGGCTCGCGCGCATGGCGCGGATCATCCGGGAGCGCATGACGCTCCAGGACGCGGAGCAGGTCACGCCGTACGACCTCATCAACGCGCGGACCATCTCGGCCGTGATCCAGAGCTTCTTCGGGTCGAGCCAGCTCTCGCAGTTCATGGACCAGACGAACCCGCTGGCCGAGCTGACCCACAAGCGCCGTCTCTCGGCGCTCGGGCCGGGCGGCCTCACGCGCGACCGCGCGGGGTTCGAGGTCCGAGACGTGCACTACACGCACTACGGCCGCATGTGCCCGATCGAGACGCCGGAAGGTCCGAATATCGGGCTCATCTCGTCGCTCGCGACGTACGCGCGGGTGAACGAGCTCGGATTCCTCGAGACGCCGTACCGCCGCGTGGACCAGGGAGCCGTGGACAAGAAGCAGGTCCAGTTCCTCTCGGCCGACGTGGAAGATCAGTTCAAGATCGCCCAGGCGAACGCCGCCGTGAACGGAGAAGGGCATCTTCAGGGACTGCAGAACGTGCGCGAGCGGGGCGAGTTCCCCATGGTCGAGCCGTCGAACGTCGACTTCATGGACATCTCGCCGATCCAGCTCGTGAGCCCGGCGGCGGCCCTGATCCCGTTCCTCGAGCACGACGACGCGAACCGGGCGCTCATGGGATCCAACATGCAGCGTCAAGCCGTGCCGCTCCTCTACACCGAAGCGCCGCTCGTCGGCACCGGCCTCGAGCAGAAGGTGGCGGAGGACTCGGGGGCGCTCGTCCTGGCCAAGCGGCCGGGCGTCATCGAGGCGGTTTCGGGCGATTCCATCCTCGTGCGCTACGACCAGCCGGAAGGCCGGTCGCGCGCCGTGGACTACTCGGAGATGGCGGGCATCGACAGCTACCGCCTCACCAAGTTCAAGCGCTCGAACCAGGACACGTGCATCAATCAGCGGCCCCTCGTGAACGAGGGCGACCGCGTGAAGAAGGGTCAGCTCCTCGCCGACGGCGCGGCGACGCGTCACGGCGAGCTCGCTCTCGGCGCCAACGTGCTCGTCGCGTTCATGCCGTGGGGCGGATACAACTTCGAGGACGCGATCCTCGTCTCGGAGCGGCTCATCAAGGACGACCGCTTCACGTCCATTCACATCGAGGAGTTCGAGCTCCAGGTCCGCGACACCAAGCGGGGCGCCGAGGAGATCACCCGCGAGATTCCAAACGTCAGCGAGGAAGCGGTCAAGAACCTCGATGAGGAAGGAATCGTGCGGATCGGCGCCCGCGTCAAGGCGGGCGACATCCTCGTGGGCAAGGTGACGCCCAAGGGCGAGACGGACCTCACGCCCGAGGAGCGGCTCCTCCGCGCCATCTTCGGCGAGAAGGCCGGCGACGTGCGCGACGCTTCGCTCAAGGCCCCGCCGGGCATGGACGGCGTGGTCATCGACACCAAGGTGTTCAGCCGGCGGGAGAAGGACGAGTCGACCAAGAAGCAGGAGAAGCGGAAGATCGACCGGCTCCGCCGCCAGGCCAAGAAGGAGAAGGACCGGATCCTCGAAACCCGCGCGGCCGAAGTGGGCAAGGCGCTCATCGGGGAGTTCGTCAACAAGTGGGTCGAGGGCGACGGCGACAAGTCGGTCGCGCGCTCCGGCAAGAAGATCGACGAGGAGTTCCTCTCCAAGGCCGATCTGGACTCGATTCCATACCGCACGGCCGTCACGCGCGACGATGCGATCAACGACCGCTTCTGGAGCATCCTCGAAGGGGCGGCGCGGGCGATGGACCGGGTCGAGAAGAATCTCGAGAAGGAGATCGAGAAGGTCACGCGCGGGGACGAGCTGCCCCCCGGCGTGGTCAAGCTCGTGAAGGTGTACGTCGCCAAGAAGAGGAAGCTCTCGGTGGGCGACAAGATGGCCGGACGCCACGGCAACAAGGGCGTCGTCGCGAAGATCCTTCCCGAGGAGGACCTGCCGTACCTCCCGGATGGAACGCCGGTGGACATGGTGCTGAATCCGCTCGGCGTGCCTTCGCGAATGAACATCGGTCAGATTCTAGAGACGCATCTCGGCTGGGCGGCTCGCGAGCTCGGCGATACCGTCGCGACCCCGGTGTTCGCGGGCGCCACGGTGGACGAGATCAAGGCCAGCCTTCGGGATGCGAACCTGCCCGAGGACGGGAAGACGGTTCTCTACGACGGGCGGACGGGCGAAGCGTTCGATCAGCGCGTGACGGTGGGCTTCATCTACATGATGAAGCTCTCGCACCTGGTCGACGACAAGATCCACGCCCGCTCGATCGGACCCTATTCGCTCGTCACCCAGCAGCCGCTGGGCGGGAAGGCCCAATTCGGCGGTCAGCGTTTCGGCGAGATGGAGGTGTGGGCGCTCGAAGCTTACGGCGCTGCCTACACGCTCCAGGAGCTTCTCACGGTGAAGTCGGACGACGTCTCGGGCCGGTCGCGCATCTACGAGGCGATCGTGAAGGGCGAGAACCCGCCCTCACCCAGCACGCCGGAATCGTTCAACGTGCTGGTGAAGGAACTTCAGAGCCTGTGCATGGACGTCCAGCTTCGAGATGAGCCCTAAGCCGAGGAGGCATTGACGATGCAGGAACTGTTCGGAATCAAGTCTCCGCTTGCGACCGAGCGCCAGCGCTTCTCGCTGACGCGTCCGGACGAGCGGGACCTCCGCACGCGCCGGCTCTCGTTCAACTCGATCCGCATCATGCTCGCGTCCCCGGAGACGATCCGGAGCTGGTCGCACGGCGAGGTCACGAAGCCGGAGACGATCAACTACCGCTCGTTCAAGCCGGAGCGGGACGGGTTGTTCTGCGAGAAGATCTTCGGTCCGGTGAAGGACTGGGAGTGCAATTGCGGTAAGTACAAGCGCATCCGCTACCGCGGCGTCATCTGCGATCGATGCGGCGTGGAGGTCACCCAGGCGAAGGTCCGCCGGGAGCGCCTCGGCCACATCAATCTCGCGGTTCCGGTGTCCCATATCTGGTACTTCAAGGCGGTGCCGAGCCGTATCGGGCACCTCCTCGACATGTCGATCCGCGATCTCGAGCGGGTTCTCTACTACGAGTCGTACGTCATCATCGATCCGGGCACGAGCGGTCTGAAGAAGAAGCAGCTCATCTCGGAAGACGAGTACTACGAGCTCACGCAGGACGAGACGGTCACCCTCACGGCCAAGATGGGCGCCGAGGCGATTCGCGACCTGCTCCAGGAGATCGACCTGGACGAGCTCTCGGCCGAGCTTCGCGCCATCGCGAAGATCGAGAACTCGGTCCAGCGGAAGAAGGAGACGCTGAAGCGGCTCCGCATCGTCGAGGCGTTCCGTCAGAGCGGCAACCGCCCCGAGTGGATGATCCTGGGCGTGATCCCGGTGTTGCCGCCGGATCTCCGCCCGCTCGTTCCGCTCGAAGGCGGCCGGTTCGCGACGTCGGATCTCAACGATCTCTACCGCCGCGTCATCAACCGGAACAACCGGTTGAAGAAGCTCATCGACATCCGGGCGCCTGAGGTCATCCTCCGGAACGAGAAGCGGATGCTCCAGGAGGCCGTCGACGCGCTGTTCGACAACGGCCGCCGCAGCCGCGCCGTGCGCGGTCAGGGCAACCGCCCGCTCAAGTCGCTCTCGGACATGCTGAAGGGCAAGCAGGGCCGGTTCCGTCAGAACCTGCTCGGCAAGCGCGTGGACTACTCGGGCCGCTCGGTCATCGTGGTCGGCCCCGAGCTCAAGCTCCACCAGTGCGGGCTGCCGAAGAACATGGCGCTCGAGCTCTTCAAGCCGTTCATCATCCGGAAGTTGGAAGACAAGGGATTCGTCCAGACCGTGAAGAGCGCGAAGCGGCTCGTGGAGCGCGAGCGCCCGGAGGTCTGGGACATCCTCGGCGACATCATCAACGGACACCCGGTGCTCCTGAACCGCGCGCCTACCCTCCACCGCCTCGGCATCCAGGCGTTCGAGCCGGTGCTGGTCGAGGGCAAGGCCATCCGGATCCACCCGATGGTGTGCGGCGCGTTCAACGCCGACTTCGACGGGGACCAGATGGCGGTGCACGTGCCGCTGTCGTTCGAGGCGCAGATCGAGACGCGGATGCTCATGCTCTCGACGAACAACATCCTGCTCCCGTCGAACGGCCGGCCGGTCGCCGCTCCGAGCCAGGACATCGTGCTCGGCTGTAACTACATGACCAAGGCGCGTCCGCTCGCCGAGGGGGCGAAGCGCAAGATGTACGGGAGCATGGACGAGGTCCGGGCCGCGTACGACCACAAGCAGGCCGGCCTCCACGATCCGATCCTCTGCCGCATCGAGGGCCAGCGGATCGAGACCACCGTCGGGCGGGTCCTCTTCAACGAGGCGCTCGTCCCGTGGGGCATTGCGTTCAACAACGACGAGATGGACAAGAAGGCGCTCGAGCAGCTGGTGGGCAACTGCCACCGCTTCATGGGCGACAAGACCACGGCGCTCCTCCTGGATTCGCTCAAGAACCTCGGGTTCACGTACGCGACCCAGGCGGGCATCACCGTGGGCATCGACGACATCCTCATCCCGGCGCGCAAGGGCGAGATCATCGGCCGCGCGCACGGCGACGTCGCGTCGATCAACAACCAGTACCAGCAGCGGGTGATCACCGACGGCGAGCGCTACAACCAGGTCATCAACACCTGGACGCTCGTGACGACCGAGGTCGAGGAGGAGACGTTCAAGGGCCTCGCCAAGGATCGCGACGGATTCAACCCGATCTTCATGATGGCCCACTCCGGCTCGCGCGGAACGAAGGAGCAGATCCGCCAGCTCGCCGGGATGCGCGGTCTCATGGCCAAGCCGCAGAAGAAGATCACGGGCGGTCTGGGCGAGATCATCGAGTCGCCGGTCATCCACAACTTCAAGGAAGGTCTCACGGTTCTCGAGTACTTCGTGTCCACCCACGGCGCCCGCAAGGGTCTCGCGGACACGGCGCTCAAGACCGCGGACGCCGGCTACCTCACGCGGCGGCTCGTGGACGTGGCGCAGGACGTGATCATCAACATCGAGGACTGCGGCACGGTCAACGGCCTCGAGGTCGGCGCTCTCAAGGAGGGCGAGGAGATCATCGAGCCGCTCGGCGACCGGGTGCTCGGACGCGTGGCCATCGAGGACATCGTGGACCCGAACACGGGCGACGTGGTCGTCCGCTCGGGTGAAGAGATCAACGAGGTGGCGGCGGAGGCCATCGAGGAGAGCGGGCGCATCGAGAAGGTGCACATCCGCTCGGTCCTCAAGTGCGAGGCCCCGCGCGGCGCGTGCGCGAAGTGCTACGGACGCAACCTGGCGACCGGCCGCATGGTCGACCTGGGCGAGGCCGTGGGCGTCATCGGGGCGCAGTCGATCGGCGAGCCGGGCACGCAGCTCACGCTCCGGACGTTCCACATCGGTGGCGTGGCCGGGCGCATCGTCGAGCAGTCGAAGATCAAGGCGAAGGCCCCGGGCAAGGTGGTCTTCCGGGATCTGGAGACGGTCGAGCGCACGAGCGGCCAGCTGGTCGTGGTCGGACACAAGGGGCAGATGGAGATCCAGAGTCCGGACGGCAAGGCGCGTCAGCGCTATTCGCCGCCGTACGGCGCCACGCTCCACGTGCGCGACAGCGTCGAGGTCAATCCGGGCGACGAGCTCTTCGAGTGGGACACGTTCAGCACGCCGATCTTGACCGAGAAGTCGGGCGTCGTGCGGTTCGTGGACATCAAGGACAAGGTCACCGTTCGGGACGAGGTCGACGAGAACACGGGCCTCCGGCTCATGGTCATCATCGACGACCGCGAGAAGGTGCTCCATCCGCACATCGACATCATGGGCAAGGGGGACCGCCGGGTCGCGAGCTACCCGCTCCCGACCGGGGCTCGGCTCCTCGTGCGCGACGGCCAGGAGGTCACGGCCGGCGAGGCGATGGTCAAGATCCGGCGCGAGATCTCGAAGACGCGCGACATCACGGGCGGTCTGCCCCGCGTGTCGGAGCTCTTCGAGGCGCGCAAGCCGAAGGACGCCGCAACCGTCAGCGAGATCGACGGGCGCGTGGAGTTCGGCGGCGTGACCCGAGGCATGAAGAAGCTGATCGTGGTCGGGGACTCGGGCGAGTCGCGCGAGTACCTCATCCCCCAGGGCAAGCACATGCACGTCCAGGAGGGTGACTACGTCCACGCCGGCGACCGGCTTACCGAGGGACCGGTGAACCCGCACGATATCCTCAAGATCAAGGGAATCCAGGCCGTGCAGGAGTACCTGGTGAACGAGATCCAGGAGGTCTACCGACTCCAGGGCGTGCGGATCGACGACAAGCACATCGAGGTCATCGTCCGGCAGATGCTGCAGAAGGTCCGGATCGAGGACCCGGGCGATACGAACTTCCTCGAGGGGGAGCAGGTCGACAAGACCATCCTCAAGGTGGAGCAGGCGAGGGTGGAGGCCGAGGGTGGGCAGCCGGCGACGTATCAGCCGCTCCTGCTTGGAATTACGAAGGCTTCGCTCTCGACCCAGAGCTTCATCTCCTCGGCGTCGTTCCAGGAGACGACCCGGGTGCTCACGGAGGCTTCGGTCCTCGGCATGACGGACCATCTCCGGGGCCTCAAGGAGAACGTCATCATCGGCCA
>DATEOQ010000139.1:0-3558 GCA_035273905.1 Candidatus Eiseniibacteriota bacterium
CCGCCTGCAGCCGCGTGCTCGCGATCGTGTTCGGGAAGCGGACGTGGATCGCCACGTCGAGCGTGCCGACGTCGATCCCCAACTCGAGCGCGTTGGTGGAGATCACGCCCTTGAGATCGCCGTCGAAGAGCCTGCGCTCGATCGCGCGGCGCTCCTCGGGGAGATAGCCGCCGCGATAGGGGCTCAATTTCTCCGCGAGGCCCGTGTGGTCGCGGTCGAGACGCTCGCGCGCGTAACGGTAAATGAGCTCCGCGGCGACCCGGGAGCGAGTGAAGACGATGGACTGTACGTCGCGCCGCATGAGCGAGACGAGGATGCGCTCGGCCTCGACCGAGGTGCTTCCGCGCGAGCTCGCGTCGCCGCTCTCGATGCGTGGATTCCAGAAGGCGAACAGCTTGGGCCCGCGCGGCGCACCGTCTTCATTCACGACTTCTACCGGCTCGCCCAGGAGCCGCTCCGCCAGCTCGCCTGGATTCCGGATGGTGGCGGAGGAGAAGAGGAAGCGCGGGCTGGCGCCATAGTGGTGCGCGATGCGCTTGAGCCGGCGGAGCACGTTGGCCACGTGCGAGCCGAAGATGCCGCGATACGTGTGGACCTCGTCGACGACGACGTACTTGAGGTTCGAGAAGACGCGGCTCCAGCGCGAGTGGTACGGCAGGATGCCCTGATGGAGCATGTCGGGGTTCGTGAGGATCGCGTTCCCCTGCTCGCGGAAGCGACGCCGCGTGTGACCGGGTGTGTCCCCGTCGTATGTGCCGGCGATGACCGCGCGGCGGATCTGCGGCGCCGCCTCTGCGAGCCGGGTGAGCCCGCGGAGCTGGTCCTGCGCGAGCGCCTTGGTCGGGAAGAGATAGAGCGCCACCGAGCCGGGCTCGCGCAGGAGGGTCTCGAGGATCGGCAGGTGGTACGCGAGCGACTTGCCCGACGCGGTGCCGGTCGCGATCACCACGTTGGAGCCGGTACGCGCGAGATCGACGGCGCGCGCCTGGTGGCTGTAGAGCCGCTCGATCCCCTGCGCGGTAAGCACCGCCTGAAGCGGCGCGGGCAACGGCTTTGCGAGATCACCGTAGACCGCAGGGCGTTCGGGGAGACGCTCCAGATGTACGAGCTCGGATTCGCGGCCGCCGCGCTTGGAGCGAAGCGAGGTGAGGAGCGCCTCGAACTCCGCGAGCGTCTCGACCCGCGCGCGCGGTGGCGATTCGAAGAGACTGGGCCGGTTCACAGCAATCCCTCCCCTTCCAGGAGCTGGCGCATGAGCTTGGCGCTGGTCGCGGCCTGCCCCGCGTGGCAGTTGTTGAAGAACACGAAGGTCTTCTTGGTGGTGGTTGCCAGCTCGCGGATCTTGCCGACCCATTCCTGGAGCTCGCTCTCGCTGTAGAGATAGTCGTAGCGGAGGAGCGGACGGTCGCGCTCCGGCACCTTGCGCGTGGGCGGCGTGTCGGGCGTGCCGGCGAAGAGCGGTCCGAGCGCGGCGTCCGCGGGTGCGGTTGGTCGCGCCTCGCGCGCAGGCGCCGGCGTCTGCATGTGCCACGTCCGCTTGTTCCGGCCATGGAATCGCACGTATGCGAGATCCCCGGTAGCCCGCGCGTAGACACCGAGCAGCCCGGGTAGATCCGGCTCGTCCACGCTCACGAAGCGGAGCCCGTGCTCGCGGAGCCACGGAAAGAGGTCGTCCGCGATCCACGAGGTGTGCCGGAACTCGACGAAGAGTGGCGCCTCCTGGGGAAGCGCGTGCTGGAGGTCGAGAAGGAAGCGCTCGTGCTCCACGGTGCGATGGAATCCTTGCGGGAACTGCGCGAGGAATCCGCTCAGCTTCCCGGCGTCGACGAGTGGAGCCACGGCGCGCTCGAAGGCCGCGTGAAGCTCGGGGTCGAGGCTCTGCTTGTGCGTCATATCGTGGTGCGTCTTCACCACGAACTCGAACCCCGGCGGCGTCTTCCGCTCCATCGCGTGCATCGTGGAGGGCGGTGGGATGCGGTAATAGGTGGAGTTCACCTCGACCGCCGGGAACTGCTTGGCGTAGAAATCGAGCATGCGGCTGCGCTCGATGTGGAGGGGATAGAAATTCCCCACCCAATCGGGGAAGGAATAGCCCGAGGTGCCGATCATGATCATGGATTCAGCGGGCGCCTACTCGAGCGCGCCCGCCCTCATGAGAGCCGAATCGCCGAATCGATCGCGAAGCGAGTCGACGGCGGCCGTCATCTTTTTCCTGTGCTCATCCCCTTCGAACAGGCTCGGCTGGATCGCCTCGCCGTTCGACGCGAGATCCGACACTGAAACCCCGAGGAGGCGAAGCGGTCTCCCGTCCCAGTTCTCGTCCAGGAGCGCAATCGCGGTGCGGTAGATCTGCTGCTCGTCGTTCATCGCCAAAGGCACCGCGCGCTGCCGCGTGATGGTCTTGAACTTGGTATCGCGGATCTTGAGCGTGACGACCCTCCCCACGTAGCCGTCCTGCCGCATCCGCCGCCCCACCTGGTCCGAGAGCCGCAAGAGATGGGTCAGCGCCTTGTCCCGCGAGGTCACGTTCTCGGACAGCGTGAGCTCGTGCCCCATGGACTTGAGCGGGATGCCCTCGTAGTAGGGCACGACCGGGCCATCATCCCGGCCCCACGCCGCTTCCCGCATGTGGTCCCCGTTCATCCCGAAATGGTACGTCAGGAATTCCTTCGGGAACCGGGCGAGCTGCCCGACGGTCGCGATCCCGAGCTTGTCGAGCTCGATGCGGGTCTTCTCCCCGATCCCCCATAGCTCCTGAACGCTCTTGGGCCAGAAGAGCTCCCGGAACTTCTCCTGCGTGAGCACCGTGAGGCCGCGAGGCTTCTGCATGCCGCTCGCCATCTTTGCGACGTACTTGTTCGGCGCGATCCCCACGGTCGCGCCGAGCCCGGTCTTACGCAAGATGGCCCGCTGGATCGCGCGCGCGGTCGGGATCGCGGCATCGAGTACGTCAGCGGGGTCCTGCGGGTCGTAGCCATCCCATCGCGACGCGGCCAGCCTCGGGGATCCCGTGAGGTCGAGAAACGCCTCGTCGATGCTGAACGGTTCCACGATGGGGGTGTAGTCCTTGAGGATCTCGAGTATCTGGAGCGAGGTGTGGACGTACTTCTGCGGATTTCCCTCGACGATGGTGAGCTCAGGACAGAGCCGGAGAGCCTCCCCCGTGGGCATGCCCGCATGCAGCCCGAACTTCCGCGCCAGATAGTTCGCCGCCGCGATCACGCCGCGGCGCTGCTTCGGATCTCCTCCCACCGCGAGCGGCCGTCCCGCGAGATGCGGGTTCATCCGCTCCTCTACGGCCGCAAAGAATGCGTCCATGTCCACATGGGCGACGACGCGCACCTTGGATCACCCTTCCATCCATACCCGGGTGAGCTGCCATGTCATCTCGCGCGAGTCGTAGCGGATCTCGTAGTAGTCGGCGTTGTCCGCGAGGATGGCGAAGAAGTGGATCTTGTTCTGCCCTTCGTGGCGGACCCAGTCTCCCGTCACCTTCGCGACTTTGACGATCTTGTTCTTCCAGCGGAAGCGGATCGGCTTCATGCGCCCCGCGTTGAA
>DATEOQ010000140.1:0-7867 GCA_035273905.1 Candidatus Eiseniibacteriota bacterium
TGAGCGCGATCCCCTCCGCGAGCGCGACCTCGCGCGCCTTCGCGAGGAGCGCGCGGTCGTACGGCTCGGACATGTCGGGGAAGCGGGGGCCGAGCGAGTCCTCGTTGGGACCGATGAGCGGGTTGTCCCCCATCAGATTGATGTGGTCGACCACCGCGACGATGTCCGCCGCTTCATAGAGCGGGTTCATGCCGCCGGCCGCGTTCGTCACGACGAGCGTGTCGGCGCCGAGCGCGCGGAGCACGCGCACCGGGAACGTCACCTGGCGCATGGACCAGCCTTCGTAATAGTGAGCGCGGCCGCTCAGGACCGCCGTCGACTTGCCGGCGAGCGTGCCGAGGATGAGATCGCCGGCGTGGCTCTCGACCTTCGTGTGGGGGAAATGCGGGATGTCGGCGTAAGGGATCACGACCGGGTCGCGCATGGCGGCGGCGAACTGGCCGAGCCCGGTGCCGAGCACGATCCCGACCTCGGGCTTGACCGCGGCGCGGGCCGCGACGAAGGCGCGGGCCTCTTCGATGGCGCGGAGCAGGTCCGTGGTGCCTACGTCTTCTGTCGTCACGACCCCGCCTCGAGTCTCCGCCATAACTCCGCCTCCTCGATGCCGTCCACCTCGACCCACTTCCGCCGCTCGGCGGCGCCGCCGACGATCCGAAGAGCGCCCGCGGGAAGACCGAGCTTCTTCCTCAGCACTGCGACCACCGCCTCGTTCGCTCGGCCCGACTCGGGAGCGGCGGTCACCCGCACCCGGATCGTTTGAGTCCCCGGATCCGCCGCGACGGATTCGGTCCGGCTCTTCGGGGTCACGTGGACCCGGAATCTCACGACCGCGGCCCGAACAGGGCCGAGCCGATCCTCACGATGGTGGCTCCCTCCTCGATGGCGATCTCGAAGTCATCCGACATCCCCATCGAGAGTCCCGCGCCGACCCCGAGGATCCCTCGCTCGATCCCTTCGTCCCGGAGGCGCCGGAGCGCCCGGAACGATGACCGCGCCCCCTCCGAGCCGCCGTGGAGCGGGCCCATGGTCATGAGCCCCGCCACCTGGAGCGGCGCCAAGGACTTCATGTGCTCGACGAGCGCGTGAGCCTCGTCCGGCGCGATTCCGCCCTTCGTCGATTCGTTCGTCGTGCGGACCTCGACATAGCACCGGATCGTCCGGCCCTCCAGCGCCGCGCGCCGGGCGAGATCCTCGGCCAGCCGGAGCGAGTCCACGGAGTGGATCGCGTCGAACAGCTGGGCCGCCCGCTTCGCTTTGTTCGTCTGGAGGTGCCCGATCAGATGCCACCGGGGGCCTGCCCCGATCGCGGCGATCTTGCCCTCGGCCTCCTGGACCCGGTTCTCACCGAGATCCACGAGGTCGAGCGCGAACGCGTCGCGGGCGACCTCCACTCCGAATCCCTTCGTCACCGCCAGGAGCATCACGGCGCCGGGCTCCCGCCCCGACCGGCGGGCAGCCTCGACCATGCGGTCCCGGATCCGGGCCAACCGATCTCGAAGTTCCACGCTCCCCGCCCGTTGGCTCCCTAAAAAAAATGCGAGCCGGTCAGTATAGGAGCCCGGCTCGCGAGCGACAAGCAGGTTTGGGGCCATGCGCCCCGTGGAGCGACGGAAGGTCGCCAGATTCGTGCGTCAGGTCAGCGCGGCGCGTCCCGGTGAACTTCCGTGGTCACCACGAGAAGGCCGCTGCAGCCACGCTTCCGGCACGGAAGGTCGGCGGAAGCGCTCGAGCGGGTGGGCTCGGACTCTTCGCGAGCCTCCACCAATTGCCGGAGAGCCTGAATCTGCTGGGGCGTGTACATGTAGCCGCATTGCGTGCAGCGGTACCAATGCTCGAAGTCCATAGGGTGCTCTCCATAGCGGCCGAGCCCCCCTGCTGAGACGGTATGGCGGATCGTTGCGGTCACGACGCGGGGCGAGCGCGCCGGCTCCGAAACGGGCGGGGCTAGCCTAAGGCCATGGCGACGTTGACGCAAGAGGTCTGGTACGCTGGCCTAGTCCGGATCTCGCAATCCAACTCAAGGAGGGATCAATGGCCAAGGCGCTCCTCCACTTCCTGGTCGTGGTGGCGATGTTCCTGGTGCTCACGAAGATCATCCCCGGGTTCTACGTGCCCAGCTGGGGCACCGCGATCCTCGCTGCCCTCCTCTTCGGCATCCTGAACTCGACGCTCGGGCTCATTCTCAAGATCCTCACCTTCCCGCTCATCCTCATCACGTTCGGACTCTTCTACTTCGTGGTGAACGCGATGATCCTCCTCCTGGTCGCGTGGATCATCCCGGCCTTCAGCATCAGCGGCCTCTGGCCGGCGTTCCTCGCGGCGATCGTACTCGCGGTCACGAACACGATCTGGAAGATGGCGACCGCGGAGGCGAAGCACTGACCTCCCGCCTCCCCGTTGATTTCGAGGCCAATCCGTTTCACCGGCTGCTCGAGGAAAAGCGGCACGCGGGGCGCGCCGTCGTCGATCTCGCCGATACCAATCCCACGCGCGTGGGGCTCCCGTCGATCGCGGGGACGATCGACGGCGACATAGCCCGCTACGATCCGGACCCGCGGGGCTCTTGGGGGGCACGGCAGGCGGTGGCCGAGCACCACCGCGCGCGCGGCGTGAACGCGTGCGATCCCGGCCGCATCCTCCTCACCTCGAGCACGAGCGAAGCGTACGCGCATCTCTTCCGACTCTTGTGCGACCCCGGGGACGAAGTGCTGGTCCCGCGTCCGAGCTATCCCCTCTTCGAGCCGCTCGCTCGGGTGGAGGGCGTGCGGCTGGCTTCCTACTCCCTGCGCTACCACGACGGATGGCGTTTGGACCTCGATTCCCTGGAGGCGCTCGCGGGACCGAGTACGCGTGCGGTCATCGTGGTCCAGCCCAACAATCCAACGGGATCGTGCCTGAGCTCGAGCGAAGCGGACCAGGTCGAGTCGTTCTGCGCCGAGCGGCGGATCGCGCTCATCGCGGACGAAGTGTTCGGCGATTTCGGGTGGCGCGAGGCCGCGCTCCCGTCCCTCACCGGGCGCGGGCGCGCGCTCACGTTCGGCCTGAACGGGATCTCGAAGCTGTGCGGGCTCCCGCAGATGAAGCTGGGCTGGATTGCGGTGACCGGCCCCGGCGAGGCCGCGGCGCGCGCGTACCAGGGGCTCGAGTGGATCGCGGATCTCTTTCTGTCGGTGGGAGCACCCGCGCAAGCGATGCTTCCTGTGTGGCTCGCCGGGCGCGGTGACTTCCAAGAGGCGGCTCGCGCGCGGATTGCGGAGAACTTGGAGGCGTTGCGCGCGCGTGGAGGTGCGGCTGGGTTCGAGGTGCTTCGTGGTGACGGCGGGTGGAGCGCTGTCCTTCGCTTCCAAACCGGCACGCCGGGCGGGGACGCCCCGGATGCCGCCGCCTGGGCGCTCGCGGAGCACGACGTGCTCCTCCACCCGGGCCACTTCTACGAGCTCGAGGACCATGACGCCGTGCTCAGTCTCATCGTGGATCCAGAGAGGGTGCGCGACGGAATCGAGCGTCTCGCTGGAATGAGAAGCGGCTGACGGTGTATGTAGGAGCGGGGGTCTCGCCAACGCTTCGCGTCGACGGGAGGACTCGCGCATGCTCCGTGTTCGCTTCCTGACTCTCGCTTTCCTGGTTGTGGCCCGTATCGGCCTGGCCGCGCCGACCGATGAGACCGCGACCTACGCAACCTTACCCGCCACCGACGCCGAACGGACCTCGGTCCAGCGCTCGCTCGTCGGAATCGTGTCGTCGCTGCCCGCCGCCGCGAGTGGATTCCGGCTCGCCGCGGACGGAGCCTCGGAAGAGATCGGGCGCGTCGTCCTCGAGCTCGAGGGCGGAAAACAGCCCTATGGACCGCTCGACGCCTCCGCGGAGCGGATCTACGACCGCACGGATGCCTCCGACGACGAGGACCGGACCCTCGAGATCCGCGTGTCCGTGAATGGAACCAAGGGGCTCTCCACGGGGCTCGCATCCGTCGGGGGAACGCCGCACCCGTTCACCGTGACGGGAGCCTTCGCACTGGAGCAAAACCTCATTGGTGCCGATGATTCTGCCGGGAGGGTGGCGATGCCGGTGGACCCGTCCCAGCTGGAGCGGACGGTCGCGCTTCTCCGGATCTACATCGTTCCCAAGGCCCTGGAGGAACGGCTCCGCTCCATGGCGAAGGGTTCCGAGGACTTCCCGGCCTTCGACTCCAGCTTCGTCCCATCGTCGAAGAGGGCCGCGCTTCGGTCCCTCGTCGTTGAAATCCACGGACAGAAGCGGGACGTCGAGGCCTACGCGCGCCGGGTGCACGCCGCAGAGCTGAGGCGGCGGATCGAGAGCTAGCGGGGGCTGGGCCCGGGGGCTAGCGGGCGCTGGGCACGCGGGCGAGCGGGCACTGGGCACGGGGCGGGGCTGGGCCGGCCGGGCGCCCAGGCAAAAGCCGACCCTTCACGAACGACGCCGAAAGGTGTACACCTAACCCCCTCAGATCCGGACCGAACGGGGGCTCACCGTTCCGGATTCCGGAGCGTCACTCCCCATCCCAAGGAGGACCTCCATGAAACTCCGCATTGTCTTGCTCGCCGCGTTTCTCGTCATGGTGAGCGCCGCCGGCGTGTACGCCGTCACCAAGGAGTTCACTCCGGACTGGAGCTTCAACGCGACGATCATCGAAGCGTGCTCCTGCCCGATGTTCTGCCAGTGCTACTTCGACCACAAGCCGGCCAGCCATGCGGACCACGAAGGCATGGCGGGCATGAACCACGGCGGCGAGCACGCGTTCTGCAAATTCAACAACGCGTACCGGGTCAACAAGGGCAGCTACGGCGGCGTGAAGCTGGACGGCGCGAAGTTCTGGCTGGCCGGTGACCTGGGCGCCGAGTTCGCCGATGGAGAGATGGACTGGGCGGTGCTCCACTTCGATCCGTCGGTCACGCCGGAGCAGCGCGAGGGCATCAAGAACGCGCTCGGCTACGTGTATCCGGTCAAGTGGAAGTCCTTCACCGTGGGTCCCGATGCCCCGATGGAGTGGACCGCCACGAAGGACGTCGCGACCGCGAAGCTGGACGGTGGGAAGATCGGCGAGGTCGTTCTCAAGCGGAACCAGGGCATGTCCGACCAGCCGATCGTGATCCAGAACCTCCGTTACTTCGGCGCCCCGCGGAATACCGGCTTCGCCCTGATGCAGAACGAGGTCGAGGCCTACCGCGCGGGTGACAAGCCGTACGAGTTCAAGGGAACGAACGGATTCATGATCACCTTGGACATCAACTCCAAGGACGTGAAGCCCAAGAGCTGATCGCCGGAGACTTAGGGAGACTTTCATGCAAAACAAAGCAATGATGGCTGGATTCTGGGATCACTTCCGCACGGTCAACGGCATCACGATGCGTTGCATCGAGGCGATCCCCGCGGACAAGATCGACGCCCATCCGTGCACGGACATGCGCACGGCGAAGGAGCTGGTCACGCACATGTACGCGCAGATGCGCTACGTGGCCGAGGGCATTCCGAAGGGACACACGCCGTACAACGGCGAGCAGGACAAGGACGCGATGGCGGGGATCAAGACCCGCGACGATCTCCTCCGCTACGCGAAGGAGTCGTGGAAGGTCGCGGACGGCGTCGTGAAGTCGCTGTCGGACGCGCAGCTCCAGAGCATCGTCAAGACCGAGTGGGGCGGGATGTCCTTCCCGGGTTGGGTGATCGTCAGCATCATGTACGATGAGCACCTCCACCACCGAGGGCAGCTCTTTACGTACCTGCGGCAGTTCGGCGTGGAGCCGCCGTTCCTGTGGGACTTCGAGAACAACGCTCCGGAATTTCGTCCCGCCCAGACCCAGCAGGCGTGACGTTTTGATGAGGGGGCGGGTGCTTTCCGCGCCCGCCCCCGTTTCACTTCTCGCCCTCGCTCAGCTCCTCTCGCAGTTCGGCGACTCCGTCTTTCAAATCGCGTTCCTCTGGCTGCTGCTGGATCTGACGGGATCGAAATCCGTCACCCGGGCAAATGGGACGGTGCCGACAGGCTAAGCGGCGGAATGACTGACGGCTGGATGACGCCCCACCGGCTCGCGGCGGGAAGGGCCCTACCCGCGCTCCCGCCGCCCGAACCACAGGTGGTAAATGGGCAGCCCCAACGCGGCAATCACCACGCCGGCGGCGGCGCGCCAGGTGCTCGCGGCGAGATCGCTTCCAATGATGGCGAGCGTGACCAGGATGAACAACACCGGTGTGAGCGGATAGAGCCAGGTGCGGTACGAGGCTTCGGGCTCGCGACCGGCTGCGGCCTCCTTCCGCCGCAGCACGAAAACACCGGCCACCGTCAGGCCGTAGAAGAGCCAGGACGTCGTCACGAACCAGCCGGAGACGTCTTCGAAGCCGCCGACGGCCACGGTGAGCCAGACCCATGACAGCACGCACTGGAGCCACAGAGCGATGTCGGGGCTGCCGCGTCGCTCGTGCACGTGCGCGGCGGGCTTCCAGAAGAGGCCGTCCGAGGCCATCGCCAGCGTGACGCGCGGCCCGGTCAAGATGGAGGCGCTGATCGTGCCGAATGTCGACACGGCGACCAGCACAGCGAGCGCGCGGCCGCCCCACTCGCCGAGGATCCTGCGCACGGTTTCACTTCCGACCGCGGCCGCCCCCGCCATCTCGGCCGGCGTGAGCACCGTGAAGTAGGCGAGGTTGGTCAACACGTACACGACGATGACGACCGCCGTGCCGCCAAGAATGGCGATCGGGAGGTTGCGTCGAGGATTCACGACCTCGCCGGCCACGTACGTGGAGTCGGTCCAGCCGTCGTAGGCGAAGAAGATCGGGATCATCGCGGCGACAAATGCGAGCCAGAGGGGATGCATGGGCCCCGCCGGAGCCGGGGTCGTCGCGGGAGCCGAACCCGCACCGGCAGCCTCCGCGGGCGCGTGATGCGGCAGCGCGAACGCCGCGAAACAAAGCAGCAAGATCCCCGCGACCTTCAACGTCGTGAGCGTGGTCTGGGTCGCGGTTCCCTCGCGCACGCCGAGCCAGTTCACGAACGTGAGCAGGCCGATGGCCGTCAGACCGACGGGGAGCTGGGCACCCGCGGACCATCCAACGACCTGGCAGAAGTAGACCGCGAAGACGCTCGCGATGGACGCGATGACGGTCGGCTTGATGACCGCCAGGCTCGCCCAGCCGAACACGAATCCAAGTCTCCGGCCGAAGGACTCGCGAATGAAGACATAGAGTCCGCCCGTCTTCGGATGCGCGACGGCGAGCTCGGCCAGAGCGAGGGAGCCGGCCATGGACAGGATGCCGCCGACGATCCATGCGGCGAGCATGAGGGGCTGCGACGAGAGCTCCCGGGCGACCGAGCTGGGCGATCGGAAGATTCCCGAGCCGATGATGCTCCCCACCGTGACGGCGGTGGCCGCGTAGAGACCGATCTGACGCTTGAGCTGCGGGTGGTCCGTGTCCATGCGTCGCCCCCTGGGTTGGGTACGGGCAGCCGGTACGCGGGCGGACTATAGCGGGGAATTCGGCGTGGCGCGATGGTTGGAGGACGTGCCTTAAAGACTTCCGCCCGAAGGCCATTCGGCCTTCGGGCGCATTAAGTGGAGGCGGAGGGAATTGAACCCTCGTCCGAAAGCAGATCCAGAAGGAGCCCTACGCGCGTAGTCCGTTATTCTGCTTCGCGCCTCCGGACGCAAACGGACAAGGTCTCGGAAGCCCTATCCCGATTCAATCTCATCCTCTCGGCTCGGGCGAACCTCGAGGACCAGCCCGCCTGAATGACGCTCGATCCAGCCTCGGCAGGCTCAGACCAGTCGAGCGTGACAGCTAGTTAAGCTGCCAGAGCCAAATCGTTATTGGCTGTTGTGTTTTGCCCGTTGATTAACGAGGCCTACGG
>DATEOQ010000141.1:0-4228 GCA_035273905.1 Candidatus Eiseniibacteriota bacterium
CCCGCGCATCCAGGATCTCGAGATCCGGAGCCTCCTCTCCGACGAGAGCGACGCGCACGGCGCGATCCTCACCATCCATCCGGGCGCCGGCGGGACGGAATCGCAGGACTGGGCGGAGATGCTCCTCCGCATGTACCTCCGCTACTTCGAGCGTCGTGGCTGGAAGGCGCAGGTGCTCGACCACCAGGCGGGGGACGAGGCGGGGATCAAGGATGCCACGCTCCAGATCGACGGCGATCTCGCGTACGGCTATCTCAAGGCCGAGCGCGGCGTGCACCGGCTCGTGCGCATCTCTCCCTACGACGCGCAGAAGCGGCGCCACACGTCGTTCGCCTCCGTCTTCGTCTACCCTCAGGCGGGGGACGGCGGGGAGATCGAGATCAAGGACGGCGATCTCCGCATCGACACCTACCGCGCGAGCGGCGCGGGAGGGCAGCACGTGAACAAGACCGAGTCCGCGGTGCGGATCACGCACCTGCCGTCCGGACTCGTCGTCCAGTGCCAGAACGAGCGCTCGCAGCACCGGAACCGGGACGCCGCGATGAAGATCCTGACCGCGAGGCTCTACGCCCTGCGCCTCGAGGAGGACAAGGAGAAGCGGGACTCGCTGGGCGGTGGCAAGAAGGAGATCGCCTGGGGAAACCAGATCCGCTCGTACGTCTTTCAGCCGTACACTCAGGTGAAGGACCATCGAACCGATGTCGTCGTCACCGACGTCCAGGCCGTGATGGACGGTGACCTCGATCCATTCATCGACGCCTACCTCAGAATGAAGGAGCGCCCGTGAACCCGCAGATCTTCCGCGAGTACGACATCCGCGGCATCGCCGATCGGGACCTGACCGACGAGGTCGCGCGCGCCGTGGGACGCGCCTTCGCGCAGATGATGGCGGAGCGCGGCAAGCGCCGGATCGCCGTCGGCCGGGACGTCCGGCTCTCGTCGCCGCGCATCCGCGCCGCGGTGGTCGAGGGACTTCGCGATCAGGGGGCCTCGGTCGTGGACGTGGGGCAGGTGCCGACGCCAGCGCTCTACTTCGCCGTGCTCCATCTGAAGACGGACGCGGGCGTGATGATCACCGGCAGCCACAATCCGATCGAGTACAACGGCATCAAGGTCTCGGAGGGCACGAGCTCGCTCCACGGCGAGGAGATCCAGGAGATCGCGCGCCGCGCCGCGAGCGCGGGCGTTCTCGAGAAGCGGGGCACGGTCGAGGAGGTCTCGATCGACGAGCCCTACATGGCCGACCTGACCAGCCGGATCCAGCTCGCGAAGCCTCTCAAGGTCGTGTGCGACCCGGGGAACGGCGCGGCCAGCATCCTCGGCCCGCGCTTCCTCCGCGCCATCGGCTGCGAGGTGGACGCGATCTTTGCCGAGCCGGACGGCCGGTTCCCGAACCATCTGCCGGACCCGACGGTGCCGGAGCTGATGAAGGCCCTGTGCGACCGCGTGCGCGCGACGAAGGCGGACGTCGGCATCGGGTTCGACGGCGACGCGGACCGCGTGGGGGCGGTGGACGAGAACGGACGGATGATCTTCGGAGACGAGCTGCTCGGGCTCTTCGCGGCCGACGTGCTCGCGAGGAAGCCGGGGGGCACCGTGGTCTTCGAGGTGAAGTGCTCCCAGGGGCTCGTCGAGTGGGTGAAGCAGAAGGGCGGCAACCCGATCATGTGGAAGGCCGGGCACTCGCTCATCAAGGCCAAGATGCGCGAGACGGGGGCGCCGCTGGGGGGCGAGATGTCGGGGCACATGTTCTTCGCGGACGAGTTCTACGGCTACGACGACGCGCTCTACGGGGCGGGGCGGCTCCTGCGAATCCTTGCGTCGGCGGGCCAGCCTCTGTCCGCGCTGGTGAAGGAGCTCCCCCAGTCGAACTACGTCTCGACCCCCGAGCTACGGCTCGATTGCACCGATGCCGCCAAGTTTGCTATCGTGGACTCCGTTCGCGAGCACTACCGGTCCCGGTACGACGTCCTCGACGTGGACGGCGCCCGGGTCCAGTTCGGGGACGGCTGGGGCCTCATCCGTGCATCCAATACCCAGCCGGTTCTGGTGGTCCGGTTCGAGGCGAAGTCGCGGGAACGGCTCCAGGAAATCGCACGCGACGTCTTCGATACGCTCTCCAGATTCCCCGAGGTGACGATCCCCGCGCTCACGGTTTGATCGGAGCGCCGCCGTCTCGCGTTACGCCGGAAAGGGTGATCGCTCGTTGCCTTCGCGTCCCGGCGTTCTTGCGTTCCTTCTAATCACCTGGCTGGCCGTGGCTCTGCCCGCGCGCGCCCAGGATGAGTTCCTCGTCAACGATGACCGGGTGAACAAGAATCAGTGGGCGCCCACCGTGGCCTGCGGTGCGTCCGGATCGCTCGTCGTGATCTGGATGGACGGACGGAACACCTTCAACTCGAGCGTCGACTTCGACACCTACGCACTCACGATCCACGATCCGCAAGGGATCGGGACCTCGCTCAACCGGCGCATCAACGACGATTCCAACGGCGGGACGCAGAGCTATCCGGACATCGCGGCGAGCCCGTCCGGCACCTTCTTCTGCGTCTGGGAGGACACGCGCGCGGCCAATCGCGACATCTATGGCGCGGCG
This sequence comes from Candidatus Eiseniibacteriota bacterium, assembly GCA_035273905.1. Classification (GTDB taxonomy): domain Bacteria; phylum Eisenbacteria; class RBG-16-71-46; order SZUA-252; family SZUA-252; genus WS-9. Next base: position 2,597 of record DATEOQ010000141.1, read on the forward strand.
CTCGACTCGATCGGACTAAGGATCACGCCCAACCTCCGCCTGAACGACGACGTCGGCTCCTTCGATCAGTCCCACCCGGCGGTCACCGCCGTCGGCTCGGATCGCTATCTCGTCGTGTGGGCCGACCAGCGCCAGGCCCAGGGCGAGATCTTCGGCGCTTACGTCACCGCGTCGGGGGCTCCGATCGGGCCCAACCTCAAGATCTCCGTGGACCCGGTCGCGGGAGGAAGCTCCCAGAGCGCGCCGGCGGTCGCCGCGCGCCCGGACGGCTCCGTCCTGGTCGCCTGGCTCGATGGGCGCGGCAGCGCGGTGATCGGCGCAACGCACGACGTGTTCGCGCAGCGCTTGAATGCGCTCGGGCAACCGGTGGGGGACAATTTCAAGGTCAACGGGACCACCGGAAACCAGGACGATGAGTCGGTCTGCGTCGCTGCGGACGCGGCGGGTTACGTCGTCGGATGGATCGACCGTCGCGACAGGCCCACGGACACGGGTGACGTCTACGCGCAGCGGGTCGATCCGGCGAGCGGCCTGATCGGCGTGAACGTGCGGGTGAACGACGATCCCCTGGGCAAGGACCAGCGCGCGGTCCGCGCCTTCTCGGCCCCGGGCACGGCGTATCTCCTCTGGGAGGACTACCGCGGCAATCTGGGCATCGACGCCAACGTCGAGGCCGCTCGCGTGCCGTACGACACGACGCCTCCGGGGGCGAATATCCGCGTGAACGCCTTCCTTCCCGCGCGCCAGGGCACGCCCGACGCGGTGTGGGACGGCCGTGACGGGATCCTGGCGGTGTGGGAAGACGGACGGAACGGATCGCCCGACGTGTACGCGCTCTCCATCCTGCCCGACGGTACGCGCCGGAATTCGGAGACGCAGCTGAACGACGACGCGGCCGCGGGGGACCAGAGGCGCCCGCATCTGGGCCGCGGACCGGGGCAGTACCTCGCCTCGTGGATCGATTGGCGGAGCGGAACGGGCGATCTCTACGGTCAGTGGATCACCGCGTCCGGAGGACGGTCGGGGGCGAACCACCTCATCGCGAGGGACGACGGCGTGAACCGCCCGGTCACCGCGTCGTCGACGGTGACGGCATCGGGCGCCGGCCTGATCGCGGCGCAGCTCACGCGCGATTCCGACGCGGGCGAGATCCGCGGGTATGTGTACGCCACGACCGGCAGCCCGCCGGCCTCCGGCCTCTGGATCTCCGATCAGCTCGCGAGCTCGCAATCGAGCCCCTCGGCTACGACGGACGGCACATCGTTCGCGGTGGTCTGGCTCGATGCGCGAACTGGGACCACCCAACCGTTCGGTCAACTCCTGACGCTCGCGGGGGGGAAGATCGGGGTCAACTATCCGATCCTCACGGCGCCTCCTTCGTCGCCGGTCGTAGCGGTCGATCTGGATCGCGACGGCTCAGGCGGCTACTGGCTCGCCTACGCCATCGACGGCTTGGCGACGCCGGGTCTCTGGATCGTGCATCTCGGTTCGAATCTCATCCAGGACAGCACGCCCGTCGAGGTCGGAGCGGGGCAGATCGGGACGCGATCGGAGCCGCACATCGGCCAGGGCTCGCAAGGACGGATCGACGTGGCGTGGCTCTGCAGCGATCCGTCGGGTCTGCCGCGTCTC
>DATEOQ010000142.1:0-2205 GCA_035273905.1 Candidatus Eiseniibacteriota bacterium
AGCGGCGCCCGCGGCGCGGACTCGAAGCCGCTCCCCGCGTGGAACGCCGTGAGCCAGTACGCGCCCTGGCGCCGAGGCGTGAGCGTTCCGCTCCACGCTCCGGCCGTGAGCGCGACCTGGCCGGCGATGAAATCCGGATCCGCGGTGGCGGAGCCCGACGAACCGGCGAAGGAGCGGATGGACACCGTCGCGCTCGCGAGCGAACCCGTCGTGATCGTGTTGCCGTCCTGGTCGCGCGCGCGCACGGTCGCGGCGAGCCCCGATCCGGCGGACGCCGCGGACGCAAACGATGCTTCGAGCGAGGACGGCGCGCCGTGGCTCACGGTGACGACGCCGGTCGAGTCGACGATCGCCCCCATCGCGCCGACCACGCGCCCTAAGCCGGCGGTCGTGAGCGTCAGCACCGCGCTCGCCGCGGGACCCGCGGGCACCGAACCGATGCCGCCCGTCACGCTCCACGTCCCCGCCTCCAGTCCGAGCGGGTGGTTGGCGCTGTCATACCCGCGGAGGTAGAACGTCGTCGTGTCCTGGTCCGCGTCGAGCGCGAGCGCGCCCACCTCGACACCCGCTCCGTTCTCGACGAGGACGTGATCGAGCGGCCCGTACACGTCGAGCAACGGCGAGGCGCCGATGGGGGCCACGCTCGATCCCGCCGGGTCGCTCGAGATCCAGAACACCGCGAGGTCCGGCCCCGTCGGCTGTGCCTGCGACTGCGCCGCGCCGGCGCCGTAGACCACGGTGACAGTGTCGCCGGTCAGGAATGCGCTCTTCGACGCGCCGCCGAGGCGGAGCTCGATCGTGTTCCCCGCGATCACGGTCTCGTTGACGGAGGACGTGTCGGCGATCGCCGCATACCCGGGCTGCGACGGCTGAGCGATCTGGGGCGCGGTCCAGCCCGGCGGGATTTGCAGGTAGAGCCAGCCTCCCTGCGGCGATGCGAAGTCCTCGGAGGCGACGTAGCGGATCGTCCACGTGCCGGCGGCGCCCGCGAGAACGGGAGCGGCGGGAGCGATCGTCGCCGTGCCGCTTCCCGGCGCGGCCCATGCGCCGACCGGAAGGCAGCAAGATGCGAGCAACGTAAAGGCGAGCGACCGCACGACGCGGGCGCGCGCGTTCGGCGTAGGCAGGGCAGGACTCCGTGGTTTGGTGCGGGTGCGTTGTGTCCCAGGGACTTAGCAGAGAGCCGGAGCGCAAGAGACATGCCACGGAACGAACGTGTCGTGCACCGTGCGGAGGAGCGGGAAGAGGCGGAAGTGCATGCGCCGCAAGGCGCGAATGCGGCGGGAGTTCGAGCGTGACCGAGGCGTCGCGCCGGGACCGTTGCAGAATGCACGGCGTTCGCGTCGCGAGCGGTCGAGATGCGCGGCGCGGTCGATTTCGAACCGGCCGGCCGGTATTGAGCCGCCTACGCTACCGGCGGGGCCACCTCACGTCGCCGACCACCTTCCCCGATCCGGCGCGCGATCCGGGATCGAGTCCGGCGGAAGACGCCGAGGGAAGGATCTGCCCGAGGAGACGGTCCTGATCGAGCGCGCGCTTGTTGGCGAGCCCGATGAACAGCACCTGGATGATCGTGGCCCCCGCGAGCACGCCGAGTCCCACATCGAAGACCTCTTTGAGACGGGCGCGCATCGTGTCGCTCCAGTACGCGAGGCCGAGTAGGAGCAGTCCCACGAGCACGCTCGTGAGGAGGCCGGTGAGCTTGCCAAAGGCCGTGGGCTGGATCTTCACCGGGCCGTGGAAGAGGTAGAGGTAGCAGGTCCCGAGGATCAGGATCCCGTAGCGCGCGAGCATCAGAGCCGCCACCCACCACGGGATCGCGCCGAACAGCGTGAGCGCGACGAAGATCGTGCCGTTGAAGAAGACGTCGATCGCCGGGTCGAGGAGCGCGCCGATGGTCGATTCCATGTGGAGCGCGCGCGCCACGATGCCGTCGAGGACGTCGGTCAACGCACTCGCCGCGAAGAGCCAGACCACGACCGACCAGCGTCCCTCCCGCGCGAGCAGCACGATCGCGGGCACCGCGGCCAGGCGGAGCAGCGTGAGACCCACCGGCAGCGGAATGCGCCGGAGCGAGCGGACCTCGGGCGTGCCGGCCAGCCCGATGTGGGCCAGGATCCAGAACGACGCGATGAGCAGCGTCACGCTCGACGCGATGATGTAGGTGACGCCCACGCGTCGCCCGAACGCCCAGGAGAGGAGGAG
>DATEOQ010000143.1:0-2170 GCA_035273905.1 Candidatus Eiseniibacteriota bacterium
GCGCGTCTCCTTGCCGTCGGCGACCACGGTGCCCACACCCGCGGGCGTGTAGAAGCCGCCGATGCCGGCGCCGCCCGCGCGCATGCGCTCCGCGAGCGTGCCCTGCGGGATCAGCTCCACCTCCAGCTCTCCGCTCAAGAACTGCTTCTCGAACGTGGCGTTCTCGCCGACGTAGGAGGAGATCATCTTTCGGATCTGCCGCGTCTGGAGGAGGAGCCCCAGGCCCCAGTCGTCCACTCCGGCGTTGTTCGAGACGCACGTGAGGTCCTTCACGCCCGAGTCGCGGAGCGCCACGATCAGATTCTCGGGGAGTCCGGAAAGGCCGAACCCGCCGAGAACGACGGTCGCGCCGTCCTTGAGCTGCGCCTTCTCGATCGCCTCGCGGGCTGACTTGACAACCTTGTTCACGTGCCCACCTTGGAGCGTCGGTTGGATTTCACCCAGCCACTGATGTACTCGATGATCGCGGTGGTCGGGGTGCCGGGGCCAAACAGCTCGCCCACGCCCTTCGATTGGAGCGCGGCCATGTCTTCCTTCGAGATGATGCCGCCGCCCGTGAGGAGCACGTCCTTGATCCCCGCGGCGTGCATCAGCTCGAGCACGCGCGGGAAGAGCGTCATGTGCGCCCCCGAGAGGATGGAGAGCGCCACCGCGTCCACGTCTTCCTGCACCGCGGCCTGCACGATCATCTCCGGCGTCTGGTGGAGTCCCGTGTAGATGACCTCGAACCCGGCGTCGCGCATCGCGCTCGCCACGACCTTGGCGCCGCGGTCGTGCCCGTCGAGTCCAGCCTTCGCCACCAGAACGCGGATCTTGCGCACTCGATGCCTCCTAGAAAACCGCGGGCTCGCGGTACACGCCGTACGCCTCGCGGAACACGTCGCTGATCTCGCCGAGCGTCGCCTCGGCGCGAACCGCGTCGAGGACGAAGGGGACGAGGTTCTTGTCGCTCATGCAGGCGTCGCGGAGCGCGGTCATGGCTTTGGTGTATTTGTCAGCGTCGCGCTTCGCGCGAACCGCGCGCGTCCGCTCGATCTGCTTCCGCTCGATCTCGGGATCGATCACGAGCACCGGGATCGTGATCTCCTCGTCGGTCTGGAACTTGTTCACGCCGACGATCACCCGCTCGCCGCGCTCCACCTGCTGCTGGAACTTGTACGCCGAGTCGGCGATCTCCTTCTGCGGATAGCCCCGCTCGACCGCCTGGATGATGCCGCCCATCTCGTCGATGCGCTTGATGTAGGCGAGCGCCTCGGCCTCGATCTTGTCGGTGAGGGCTTCGACGAAGTAGGAGCCGCCCAGGGGATCAGGCGTTTCGGTGACGCCCGACTCGTAGGCGATGATCTGCTGCGTGCGGAGCGCGACGGTCGCGGCTTCCTCGGTCGGGAGCGCGAGGGTCTCGTCCATCGAGTTCGTGTGGAGCGACTGCGTGCCGCCGAGCACGGCCGCGAGCGCCTGAAGCGCCACCCGCGCCACGTTGTTGAGGGGCTGCTGCGCGGTGAGCGACACGCCCGCGGTCTGCGCGTGCGTGCGAAGCTGGAGGGAGCGCGGGTTCTTCGCGTGGAACTTGTCGCGCATGATGGTCGCCCAGATGCGGCGCCCGGCGCGGAACTTCGCGATCTCCTCGAAGAAGTCGTTGTGAACGTCCCAGAAGAAGGAGAGCCGCGGCGCGAAGTCGTCGACGTCCATGCCCCGCTTGATGCACTCCTCGACGTAGCCGAACCCGTCCGCCAGCGTGAACGCCAGCTCCTGCGCCGCCGTCGCGCCCGCCTCGCGGATGTGATAGCCGCTGATCGAGATCGAGTTCCACTTCGGCATGTGCTTCGCGCACCACTCGATCATGTCGACGCAGATCTTCACGGAGGGACGCGGCGGGCAGATCCACTCCTTCTGCGCGATGAACTCCTTCAGCATGTCGGCCTGGATGGTCCCGCCCAGCTTCTCCGGCGGTATGCCGCGCTTCTCGGCCACGACGACGTACATCGCGAGCAGCACGATCGCCGGCGCGTTGATGGTCATCGACGTGGTGACCTTGTCGAGCGGGATGCCGCCGAAGAGGATGTCCATGTCCGCGAGCGTCGAGACCGCGACGCCTTCGCGGCCGACCTCGCCGAGCGACATGGGGTGGTCGGGGTCGTAGCCCATCAAGGTGGGCATGTCGAACGCGGTC
>DATEOQ010000144.1:0-2452 GCA_035273905.1 Candidatus Eiseniibacteriota bacterium
GGCGTCTTCGCCGCGCTCGACCTCGTCCTCTTCTACGTCTTCTGGGAAGCGGTCCTCATCCCGATGTACCTGATCATCGGAGTCTGGGGCGGCCCGCGTCGCGTCTACGCGGCGGTCAAGTTCATCCTCTACACGGTGGCGGGGAGCCTCCTCATGCTGGTGGCGATCCTCTACCTCTACTTTTCGTTCCACGCCGCCACGGGCGAGTTCACGTTCGACCTCTTGAGGCTCTACAACACGCCGCTCTCGCACCCGGCCCAGCTCTGGCTCTTTGGCGCGTTCGCGCTCGCCTTCGCGATCAAGGTCCCGATGTTCCCGTTCCACACCTGGCTCCCCGATGCGCACGTCGAGGCGCCGACCGCGGGGAGCGTGATCCTCGCGGGCGTGCTCCTCAAGATGGGGACCTACGGGTTCGTCCGGTTCGCGATGCCGCTCTTCCCGGACGCCGCACACGAGCTGGCCCCCTTGATGATCCTGCTCTCGGTGATCGGGATCATCTACGGCGCGCTGGTCGCGATGGTGCAGCCCGACATGAAGAAGCTCGTGGCCTACTCCTCGGTGAGCCACCTCGGCTTCGTCATGCTGGGGCTCTTCGCCATGAACACGCAGGGGCTCCAGGGAGGCGTGATCCAGATGATCAACCACGGCCTCTCCACGGGAGCGCTGTTCCTCGCGGTCGGGATCATCTACGAGCGACGCCACACGCGCGAGATCGCGGAGTTCGGCGGGATCGCCGAGATCCTGCCGTGGTTCGCGGCCTTCTTCCTCATCATCTGCCTGTCGAGCCTCGGGCTGCCAGGGTTGAACGGGTTCGTCGGCGAGTTCCTGATCCTGCTCGGCGCGTTCCGCGTGCACCCGAAGGCGGCGGCCATCGCGGCCACGGGCGTGATCCTCGCGGCCGTGTATCTCCTCTGGATGTACCAGCGGGTCATGTTCGGACCGGTGACGAACGAGAAGAACCGCGGACTCCGCGACCTCTCGCCGCGGGAGTTCTGGACGCTGGTGCCGGTGCTCCTGATGATCCTCTGGCTCGGCGTCTATCCGAATACATTCTTACGTAAGCTGGACGGCTCGGTGGCGGATCTGGTCGCGCGGATGGGACGCACGATGGCGCAGGTGGACCAGCCGGGGCAGGTGGTGCCCGCGGCCGCGATGGGCGGGGCTAAGGCAGCTCTGAGCGCGCCTGCGGTATCGGCCGGCGACGTGGTCGCGCCTACCGCCGCTGGCTCCGGGGTGGCCGTGCCCGCCGAGGGAGGCTCCCGATGAACACGCCGTTCCGCATCGACGCTCCGCTCGGCATGATCGAGCCGCTCCTCATCGTCTCGGTTCTCGGAATCCTTCTCCTCCTCGTCGACCTCCTCCTGCCGCACGGGAAGAAGCACCACACGGCCTGGCTGGCGCTCGCGGGGATCGTCTACGCGATGGTCCGGACCGCCGCCCAGTGGGGGCAATTCCAGGTCGGCTACTCGGGCATGGTGGTCCTCGACAATCTCTCGACCGCGCTCAACATGCTCTTCCTGGGGAGCACCGGCGTCGTGATCCTCCTCTCCATGCCGTTCTTGAAGAGGGAGGACGTGGAGCCGTCCGAGTACTACGCGCTGCTCCTCTTCGCGACCGTCGGGATGATGATCCTCGGCTCGGGGCTCGACCTGATCACGCTCTTCCTCGGGATCGAGGTGCTCTCGATCTCCCTCTACATCCTCGCCGGGTATCGCCGCGACTCCGACGCCTCGAACGAGGCGGCCATGAAGTACTTCCTGCTCGGCGCCTTCGCGTCGTCGGTCCTCCTCTACGGGATCGCGCTCGTCTACGGCGCGACCGGGACGACCAGCCTCGTACGGATCGCGGAGACGGTGAGCGGCTCGAGCACGATGCCCGAGGGGCTCATGTTCGCGGGGGTCGCGCTGATCCTGGTCGGCCTCGCCTTCAAGGTCGCGGCGGCGCCCTTCCACATGTGGACGCCCGACGTGTACGAAGGGGCGCCCACGCCCATCACCGCGTTCCTGTCGGCCGGTCCCAAGGCGGCCGCGTTCGCAGCGCTTCTCAGGACGTTCTTCATCGGATTCGGGCCCATCCAGGCGGAGTGGAACACCATCCTCGCCGTGATCGCGGCTCTCACCATGACCATCGGGAATATCGCGGCCATCGCGCAGACCCGCGTGAAGCGAATGCTCGCCTATTCGAGCATCGCGCACTCCGGATACGTGCTGATCGGGATCGTGGCTGGGGGAGCAGCCGGAGGGGCCGCGGCGGTGTTCTATCTGTTCGCGTACGTGGCGATGAATCTCGGCGCGTTCGCGGTGATCATCCTCCTCGAGCACAAGGGAGAGCGCGGGGAAGAGCTCCGGGACTACGCCGGGATCGGCTTCCGGTACCCGTTGATCGGCGCGCTCCTGTCCCTCTTCATGATTTCGCTCTCGGGCATCCCGCCGACGGCCGGATTCATGGGGAA
>DATEOQ010000145.1:0-5168 GCA_035273905.1 Candidatus Eiseniibacteriota bacterium
AGCCGCGCGTGCCGATTACCGCAAAGCTGGCGGCGAACCTGATCACGGTCGCCGGCGCGGACCGGATGATGGCCATGGACCTGCATTCGGCGCAGATCCAGGGCTTCTTCGACATCCCGTTCGACCATCTCTACGCCGCGCCGGTCCTGGTCGACCACTTCATGCGGCATCAGGTGTCCGACGTGGCCGTGGTCGCGCCGGACATCGGCAGCGTGAAAATGGCGCGCGCGTACTCGAAGCGCCTGAGCGGGACCCTCGCCATCGTCGACAAGCGCCGGCCGCGGCCGGACGCGGTCGAGATGATGAACGTGATCGGCGAGGTCGAGGGCAAGAACGTCGTCATCTTCGACGACATCGTGAGCACCGCGTCGACCCTGGTCGAAGCGGCGCGCGCGGTCCGGGAAGCGGGCGCCCGGGAGGTGTACGCCGCCTGCACCCACGGGGTGCTCTGCGGCGACGCGGTGGAGCGGATTCTCGGCTCGGACGTGAAGGAGCTGGTCATCACCGACAGCATCCCGCATGCGCCGGGCACGCTCCCCTCGAAGATCCGCGTGCTTTCGGTGGCGTCGCTGCTCGGCGAGGCGATCCGCCGGATCCACGATGAAGAATCGCTGAGCTCGCTGTTCGTTTGACACTGGAACGGAGGTAGCCGCACCATGGCCATGCAAGCACTGAAGGGCGCGCGCCGGAGCGGAATCGGCAAGGGCGTCGCGCGCAAGCTCCGTCAGACGGGGAGCATCCCGGCTGTCTACTACGGCCGCGGCGAGGAGCCGATCGTCCTCACCGTCGTGGTGAAGGAGCTCGAAGAAGTCATCCTCAAGGCCGAAGGATCGAACGTCATCGTCGACCTCAAGGTCGACGGGGACGGCGTCGGCGATCGCAAGGCGCTCATCCGCGAGATCCAGCGCGATCCGGTGGGCGGGCACATCCTCCACCTCGATCTGCAGCACATCTCCCTCACCGAGACGATCGTAGTCGAGGTGCCGATCATCCTCACCGGTGTTCCGACCGGCGTGAAGGACGGCGGCGGCATCCTGGAGCACCTGCTCCGCGAGGTCGAGGTGGAGTGTCTTCCGACCGACATCCCGTCCCGCCTCGAGATCGACGTGAGCGCGCTCAACATCGGCGACTCCCTCCACGTGAGCGATCTGAAGGCCGACAAGGTCACGATCCTGACCGAGGGCGAGCGTTCGATCGCGGCTGTCGTGCCGCCGACGGTGCTCGAGGAGGCCAAGCCGGCGGAGGAAGGCGCGACGGCTGCGGAGCCGGAGCTCGTGAAGGAGAAGAAGGAGACGGAAGAGGGCAAGGAAGGTTAACGAGGTCCGGGTGGTCGTGGGGCTGGGCAATCCCGGCTCGGAGTACGTCGACACGCGTCACAACGCGGGGTTTGCCGCGGTGGACGCGCTGGCGGAGAAGCTTCACCGCCCCACGGGGTGGAAGCCGAACCAGGGCTCGCTCCGGCTGACCGGGCGCGCCGGCCGCCACGACGTCACGCTCGTGAAGCCCCAGGAGTACATGAATCGGAGCGGCGCGACGGTGCGCGCGCTGCTCGCGGAAGGATGGGCCCTTCCGGAGCTCCTCGTGGTGTACGACGAGGTTTATCTGCCCTTGGGAACGATCCGAATCCGCCCGCGCGGCGGATCGGGCGGGCATCAGGGACTGGAGTCGATCCTGGCCGTCACGGGATCGCAGGAGTTTCCGCGGCTTCGGATCGGCGTCGGGCCCGCTCCGCGCGCCGAGGATTTGCCCGATTACGTGCTGGCTCCGTTCGCGAGCGAGGAACGGGACCAGGTGCCGCGGGTGATCGAGGCGGCACGTGATTGCGCGTACGACGCGGTGGCGGAGGGTCTGTCGAAGGCCATGAACCGCTGGAATCGTTTCGGACGCGACGACTCGGACGAGTGAGGAGAACGATGAAACTGTACGAAACGACGATCATTTTCGATCCGGGCCTCGAGGAGGCGCGGGTGAACGAGGAAACCGAGCGCGTGACCGGTCCCATCGCGCAGGCGGGGGGCGAGGTCATCGAGGTGCAGCGCTGGGGCAAGCGCAAGCTCGCGTACATGATCGGCAAGCGCCGGGACGGTACGTACGTGCACGTGAAGCACAAGAGCCCGCCCACGCTGGTCGCGGAGATGGACCGCCGCTTCCGGCTGAACGAGAGCGTGCTACGGCATCTGACCGTGATCGCTCCGAAGGAGAGTCCGAAGGAAGAGCCGAAGGCGGGCGAGGAAGGCGAGAAGGCTGCGGCGACGCCGGCGGCCGGAGAATAGCGTCGGCCCACGGGGTACGACGGACACCGAATAAGGAGGTTTCATGGCACGCGACGGCGAATCGCGTTCGTTTCGACGGAAGTTCTGCAAGCTTTGTTTCGACAAGGTGGACCGGATCGACTACAAGGATGACCGCCGGTTGACGCGCTTCATCACGGACCGCGGCAAGATCGTGCCGCGCCGCATCTCCGGCACGTGCGCCCGGCATCAGTCCCAGATCACCGAGGCCGTGAAGCGCGCGCGCATCCTGGCGCTCCTTCCCTTCACCAGCGAACAGTACCGCTGACCTGTGAACGTCACTGCTGAGCCGGCACGGCCCGCGTTCGTGCTCGAAGGCGCGCGTGTCGTAGGGGTGCTTCTGCTCGGCGCTGGGATGATCGCCTTCGCGTCCATCCAGATGCCGGCGCCACTCCCCTGGGGGTACGGACTGCTGCCGGTCAGCATGCTCTGGCTCGCCCGGCGGCTCGGACTTCTGCTCGGCTTTCTCGCCGCCACGTCCACGCTCGGAGCCCTGTACGCGGCCGGGGTGACCGAGATGTCGCAGCTCTTCTTCGTGGCGGCCCTGGCGGTATCGGGCCTCTGCCTCGCGGTATGCGCGCGGCGGGGCGTGAGCGCCTCGACCACCCTTGCCGTGGCCGTGGTCCCGGTGCTTCTCGTGGCGGCGGGATATCTGGCATTGGGTGGGCTGGACGAGCTGAGGCGAGTCCCGGCCGAGTGGATGCAGCAGGTTCGCCAGTGGGAGTCGGACTACCGGATCTCGCAAACGCTGGGACCCCCTCCTGCTGCACTCGAGCAGTTTATCGAAAGGACAGGGAAGGTCTGGACCACACTCCTACCCTCCCTCTTCGCGATGAAGTGGGTCATCGTGCTCGCCATCAACTGCTGGCTCGCGTCCGTGCTGTTCCAGGAGGAAGATGGTTTCCCGGCGTTTGCCGAGTTCTCGACGTGGCGGGTTCATACGGCGGGAGCGTGGGGGGCCGCACTGGCGCTCGCGCTCATCGCGATCCGGCTGAGCCCCGCGCAGGAAATTGGATACAACCTCGCCTTTCCGCTCGCCATCGCCTACACGATCCAAGGGATCGCGGTGGCGCGCTTCATGGCCATCGCGTTCGAGGTGAATGGTGTCGTCCAATTCGCCGTGCTCTTCCTGGCGATGATGCTCCAGATCCTGCTCGTGGTGTTTCTGGGAATCGGATTCTTCGACGCGTGGTACGACTTCCGCCGCCGCGCCATCGCGGGCCTGACCGGCCCGTGGGGTGAGGAAGGCGGGGACCAAGGTTCATAAGGAGGAACGATGGAGGTCATCCTGCTGGAGGACATCAGCGGTCTGGGCAAGCGAGGCGCGTCGGTCAAGGTGGCCGACGGCTACGCGCGGAACTTCCTCTTGCCGCGGAAGAAGGCGATCGCGTCCGTGGGGAATTCGCAGGCCGTGTTCCGCGATCGCGAGCGCGCCCGCACGTCGCGCGAGCAGAAGCAGCGTCAGGCCGCCGAGGCGATCAAGGACCGGCTGGCGCAGGTCTCGCTCCAGTTCAGCGTGCAGGTCGGCGAAGAGGACCAGCTCTACGGCTCGGTGACGGTCGCCGACATCCACCAGGGGCTCGAGGCGCAGGGTTTCGCGATCGAGCGTCGCAGCATCCGTCTGCCGGAGCCGCTCAAAGCGCTCGGGATGTTCGAGGTCCCGGTCCACCTGTTCCAGGACGTCGAGGCTCCGGTGAAAGTGTGGGTCGTTCGCCAATGACGTCGTCCCGTGCCGCTTCGGTCTCGTTCGTCGCCACGCTCGTTCTCGCGGCGCTCGTCATCGCGGGCTGCTCGGGTGGTCCACATCCGGAGAAGGGCCCCGGAGCGTCGTCGAAGGCTTCGGGGGCCAAGGTCTGGCAGCCGGGCCGCCCCGACACGATGGGCCCGGTCGTCGCCATCGTGGGCTCGCGCCACATCACGCGCCATGAGGTGGATTCGCTCATCGCCACCGCCCCCGTCAGCATCCAGGCCCAGCTCCGCGAGGAGGAGGGTTACAAGGAGGCGGTGAACCGCCTCGTCACGCAGGAGATCTTCTACCAGGCCGCGAAGCGCTCGGGCGTGGAACAGGACTCGGCCTACCAGGCGCAGCTCAAGCAGTCGGCGAAGGATCTGATGCTCCGCCGCTACTACGAGATCAAGCTGGCGGCGCTGCCCGAGATCCCCGACGACAGCTCGCGGGCTTACTACAGCGCGCACCAGGAAGATTTCAGCGTCCTCCCGCGCGCCCGCGTGCGCCACATCCAGCTCCCCACCAAAGCCAAGGCGCTCGAGGTGCGTAAGGCGCTCGTGAAGGGCGGGCTCTGGGATGCGACCGCGGCCAAGCGGTCGACCGACCTGGCCACCAAGGACAACGGCGGCCTCCTCGGCTGGGTCACGCAGGGATCCCCCATGGTCACGGGCATCGGGAACGCCCCCACGATCCGGGACGCGGCCTTCAAGGCGCCGATCGGCGACGTGAGCCAGCCCATCAAGGGCCCGAAGTTCTGGCATCTGATCCGCGTGGACGAGCGCGAGGACGCGACGGTGCAGCCCTACGACACGGTGAAGGACCGCATCGTGACGCGAATGAAGCTGGAGCGGCGCGAGAAGTACGGCGACACGCTCACGGATTCGCTCCGGCAGTTCTACAACGTCACGGTCTTCGACGATTCGATCCGGGCCGCGGTCGCGCCGAACAAGACCGCGGGGGACCTGTTCAAGGAAGCCCAGGCCGCGGCGACACCCCTCGCGAGGATCGAGCTCTACCGGAAGCTCGTGAAGGAATTTCCGAGCGACTCGGTTTCGGTGCAGGCGCGCTTCATGATAGGCTTCACCTATGCGGAGGAGCTGAGCGAGTACGACGCTGCCCGCAAGGAGTTCGAGGACTTCATCAAGACG
>DATEOQ010000146.1:0-2453 GCA_035273905.1 Candidatus Eiseniibacteriota bacterium
AGGTGAAGCGGAAGAGGAGCTCCTTCACCACGACCACTCCGATGACGACCGCGAGCGTGAACAGCGCCGGGGTCCTGTGGGGGATCACGATCTGGTGCACCGATTCCACCGCGATTCCGATCGCGGCGACGATGAGGAGCACCGCCACCAGGAACGCGGCGATCGGCTCGGCCTTGCCGTGGCCGTACGGGTGCTCCTGGTCCGGAGGCTGGGACGCGACGTGGAGCCCGCGCCACACGATGATCGAGCCGACCGAGTCCCCCAGGGACTCGATGGCGTCCGCGATCAGCGCCTGGCTGTGGCCGAGGAGTCCCGCGGCGAGCTTCCCCACCCCGAGGAGGAAGTTGAGCACGAGTCCGACCGCGCTCGATTTCATGCCGCGGTCGTAGCGCTCGGAGTGGATCTCGTGACGGTGGCGAATGACCATCCGGTCAGGGCTCGCTGGATGCCTGGGGCTCGGCTTGCCGCGTTTCGAAACGGGTGCCGAGCTTGAGATCGGACGGCACGCCGTCGGGGAAGTTCCGCTGGATGGCTGCCTCGATCACCTCGCGCCGGTTCCCCGGGTCGGGATGCGTGCTCATGAACTCCGGCTGGCCGCTACCGCCGGATGCCTGCTCGAGAATTCCCATCAAGGCGATCATCGCGCGCGGATCGTAGCCCGCTCCGGCCATCATGCGTACCCCCAACGTGTCCGCCTGGGTCTCGTCCTTTCTGCCGTAGCGGAGCTGCATCATCTGCGCGACGAGCGCCGCGACCTGGGCCGTGTGCTGCCCGGAGTCGTAGTCGCTCGAGCCCGCGATCCCCGCGGCGCCCACGAGTCCCTGCGCCAGCTCGCTCTTCGAGATCTGCTCCGCGGAGTGCCGCGCGACCACGTGCCCCACCTCGTGCGCGAGTACGCCGGCGAGCTGGGCCTCGTTCTCGAGACGCGCGAGGAGCCCGTGCGTGATGAAGACCTGCCCTCCCGGGAGCGCGAAGGCGTTCACGGTCTGCGGATCGGCGAGCGCGTGGAACTGGAACTGATACGGAGTGCTCGCCGCTCCCCCTTGAGCGACCACGCGGTTTCCGACTTGTTCCACGACGCGGCGGATCGTGGCGTCATCGTCCTCGCCTCCCATCTCCTGGGCCATCTGCGGCGCCATCTGGAGTCCCAGCGCGATCTCCTGCTCGGGATCCATGGAGATGTGCTGTACCTGGCCCGTGAACGGATTCTCTTGCCGCACGGAGTAATAGCTGATCAGCGAGATGACCGCCACGATCGCGGCGATCAGCAATCGTCCTCGCCTCATGGTTCCCTCCCATCGGCCCGGTGTGGCCGGGCCGCAGTGTAGGTTGGCGAGGGCTGTGGCAAAGCAAGAAAAGGGCCGGGGCCGGTCAGGCTTGGCGAAGAAGGGCGGCTGGTCGTTCCTTGGGCGGAGCGTCGGCGCTCGCGTCCTGGTAGACAGCGGCGAGGTCCGTCGCGATGGACGTGGCGAGGCGGTCGTTGCTCCAGTATCCCGTGTGAGAGAGCGGCGTCCAGCCGGTCCAGAGCGATCCGGCGTTCACAGGCCGATCCTCGGTGACGGTGCGACGGTAGGCTGCGTTCAGCTCCTTGAGCGGATATCCGATCACGTCGTCCGGGTCGTAGACATTGACCCAGCGCGCGGCGACATCGGGATGGTGCCGGACGAGGCGCTTCGGCGGGAACGGGATCGGCTGGCCGAACTTGGGATAGCGAAGGCTCCAGAGCGCGATCGGACTCCCGAGCGTGTAGAGGAGCGTCAACGTCTCGCCACGCTCGATCGGCGCGCGACCAACCGCAGAGCGGACCTCGGACGAGGCGAACGATTTTCGTTTCTTCGCGAGGTCGTAGACGTAGTTGCTCGCGATCACCGTGCCGAGGCTGTGCGCGATGATGCAGAGCGGCGCGCGCGGGCCGGCGCGCTCGGCTAGTCGTTTGAGGCCGCGGGCGATCTCGAGGTGCACCGCGTCGTAGGCCGACCGGTCCGAGGGAGCCGGCTGGTACGCGATGGCATCCGCGGCGAAGTCGACCATGAAGTGACGGAGCTTTCCCCATCCAAGGGGACCGGCCTCATCGAGACGCTCGTAGAGGAGATCCTCGCGGTTCTGGAGCGCGGCGCTCCAGTTGATCTCCTCGAAGATGAGGGCGGACGCGGCCTGGTCGCCCGCGCGTGCGTCGAACTCGCGTTGAATCGAGCGCTGCATGGGCTCGGAGTAGCCCGGCTCGGTCCGGCCGATGCCGTGGATGAAGGTGACCGCGATGGGGTGGGCCATACCCGGACTATCGGACGGCGAGCGGTGGGCCTTGAGCCGCCTGCCCAGGAATCGTGGCCGCGTAGGACCCCGGATTGTGAAAGAATCGAGAGATGGACGAGGTGGGAGAAACCCGGCCCCGCGCGGTGGAAGAGCCACCGAGCCGCTTCCTCGGGAGCTCGACGGTGCGCCGTCGAGCGGCC
>DATEOQ010000147.1:0-2449 GCA_035273905.1 Candidatus Eiseniibacteriota bacterium
TCGGTGGCACGGTGCGCGGGATCCCGGGGCGCGCCGCCGTCGTCCACGATCACGCGAAGCGCATCCGGATAGCGAGCGGCGTACAGATGGAAGGCCTTCGACGTGAGCGGCGCACCGAACTGCAGCGTCACCTCGGGAGCATGGCGTCCCGCGAACGAGGGGGAGCGGAGAAAGCCGTCGTAGGCGCCCAGCACGCGCGTGTGGTCGTGCGGGCCGTAGCGCACCTGCGATGCCGGATCGGCGAGAATCGGATAGCCCGTCACCGCCGCGAGCCTCGCGACGGAGTCGGCGAGGCCCGGCGTGGCCTCGGGGCCGCAGAGAATGAGGCCGCGGCGCTTCGTGCGAAGGAGCCGCGCCACACGCTGGATCGCGCGGGGCGAAGGAGCGACCGGCTCGGGCAGCGCCGGGTCGTCGTTCGCGGCCGCCGCGTCGGCCTGGCGCGGCGGAAGCGCATCGGGCGCCGACACCAGGGGCTCGCGAAACGCGAGGTTGAGATGCACCGGTCCCGCGGGCGGACCGAGCGCGGCGAGGACCGCGCGACGCGCGAGCCCCGCCACGTACGGCGCGAGCGCCGGATCGGCATCGGGCGTGCCGACCTCGTGGAACCAGCGCACGGCCGGACCGAAGAGGCGAATCTGATCGATCGTCTGCGCGGCCCCGCAGTCCCGCAGCTCGGGAGGGCGGTCCGCGGTGAGGAGGATCAAGGGAACGCGCGCGTGGTGCGCCTCGACGACGGCGGGATGGAGGTTCGCCGCCGCGGTGCCGGAGGTCGTCACGACGACCACGGGACGTCCTGAGGTCTTGGCGAGGCCCAGCGCGAAGTAGGCGCCGGCGCGCTCGTCCAGAGCGACGTGCGCGCGGAGCGCCGAGCGGTCCACGGCGAGCGCGAGGGGAGCGGATCGTGAGCCCGCGCAGACGATGGCGTCGCGCACGCCCGCCTGTGCGAGCGACCCGATGAGCCGCTCGGCCCATTCGAGGTTGAGGAGCGCCGTGCCGCTCGCCGCGGCCTCCATCGACCGCGCCTCAGCCACGCAGCACCTCCGCGACGAAGCGCATCTTCGCGTCGCACTCCTCCCACTCCCGTTCCGGATCCGAACCCCCGACGATGCCGGCGCCGGCGTGAAGCAGCGCGCGCGGGCCATCGAGGAGCGCCGAGCGAAGCCCGAGCGTGAACTCTCCGTCGCCAGACGCGCTCATCCAACCGATGGGGCCCGCGTACCAGCCGCGATCGCGCGGCTCCCATTCGTGGATCACCTCGAGCGCCGCGTCGCGCGGCGCTCCGAGCACGGCGGGCGAGGGATGGATGGCGCGCACCAGATCGAGCACGCCCACGCCCTGCGGCGCGACGCCCTGGATCCGCGAGCGGAGATGGAGCACGTGGCGGAGCCGGAGCGTGGACGGTTCGGGCTCCACGTCCGCGCTCGCGCCGCTCAGGCGGAGCGCCGCCACGATCTCGCGGGCCACGATGGCGTGCTCGTTCCGTTCCTTGGCGCTGTCGAGCAGCCGCCGTGCCGCACGATCCTCGTCGCCGCCGTCCACACGGGTCGTTCCCGCGACCGCGTCCGCGTCGATGGCTCGGCCCCGCAGGGACACGAGGCGCTCGGGGCTCGCGCCGAGGAACGCCGTCCCGTCGTCCATACCGATGAGGAATCGGTGGCACTCGGGGTAGCGCTCGCGAAGCGCGAGGAAGGATGCGAGCGGGTCGTAGGGCACGCCGCCGGTCAGGACGCGCGCTCGCGCGAGCACGACCTTCTCGAGCGCGCCCGCTTCGATGCGCCGGAGCGCCGCGTCCACCGCTTCGAACCACGCGTCGCGGTCGCCATCGGCCCACGCGGCGCCATCCGTCGAGGGAGCGCGCCTCTCGACCGATCCCTGCCACGACTCGACGCGGACTCCGCCCTCGCCCTCGCGCACGAGGAGCGAGGAGGGAATCCACGCGACGGCCGTGTCGCCTTGATCGCCGAAACCGAATGCGCCGACGGCGACCGGGCTCGTATGCGCTCCGTCGCGCCGGGCCGCGCTGGCCGAGGCGTCAAGCCATCGCGCGGTCTCGCGGAAGCGGTCGGGTCCGCGCGAGATGAAGCGGGCGGCTTCGCCCGACCCCACCACGCAGCCTCCGCGTGGAGATTCGTAGACGAACCAGGGGCGCGGGAGGCCGTCCAGGGACCGGATCCAGAGATTGGGATCGGTGCCGAGGTCGAGCCCGAGCGGGCCCGGCGCGAGACGGGCGTTCGAGATCGGAGCGGGCGTCACAGTCACTTCGCGAGTATAGATTTTCGCCTCCTGCTTTCCTATAGTGCCGCGATGCTCGACCTGTCCGGCTCCCAGCTCCCGCTCCTCCTCGGCTTCGTTCTCGGGCTCAGGCACGCGCTCGACCCGGACCACTTGGCGGCCATGGGCACGATCGTGAGCCGCGAGGGGAGCCTCTCGCGCGCCGCGCTCCAGGCAG
>DATEOQ010000148.1:0-2170 GCA_035273905.1 Candidatus Eiseniibacteriota bacterium
CACGCCGGCGCCCACTCCCGCGCCTTCCAGTGCCTTGTTGCCGATCTCGCTCTTCACCGCGGTCTTGTCCCCGAAGTACTTCTTCCTCGTCTCGTCAGACATCAGGACGTTGAGGTCGTCTTTCCGATAGCCGCGACCCTCGAGCGACTGATAGGCGCGCTCGGCGCTATCGCGATCACGGAACAGCCCCGTCACCATTCGATCCTGCTCGGCCATTGCTGAGTCCTCCACGCTGAGATTTGAACTCCCGCTCCTTCCTGAGGACAGCAATATCCGTTCCCGGCTTCGGGTACGCATGGCACGGCCCTTGCCCCGTTTGACGATGCCCGGCTCGCGGGCCAATTCAGGCGAACGGAGAAACTTGCGTGGCGAATGACAAGCGACGGAAGAAGACCAATGCCGGCTCATTGGAACCAAAGCCGACCAGCAAGCAGCCCTCAAACGACAAGGTGGAGGCCCTCGACGCCTTTCGTGAGGATGGCTCCGGGGCGCGACTCACCACCGATCAGGCCGTCCCCATCAACGACGATCAGAACAGCCTCAAGGCGGGCCCGCGCGGCCCGTCCCTGCTCGAAGACTTCATACTTCGCGAGAAGATCACGCACTTCGACCACGAGCGCATTCCCGAGCGGGTGGTGCACGCACGGGGCGCCGCCGCGCACGGCTTCTTCCAGGTGTACAAGCCTCTCGGCCGGCTCACCCGCGCCGCCTTCCTGCAGGTGCCCGCGAAGAAGACGCCGGTGTTCGTGCGCTTCTCCACCGTCGCCGGCTCTCGGGGGTCCAGCGACCTCGCGCGCGACGTGCGCGGGTTCGCGGTGAAGTTCTACACCGAGGAGGGGAATTTCGATCTCGTGGGGAACAACATCCCGGTCTTCTTCATCCAGGACGCGGTCAAGTTCCCCGACCTCATCCACGCCGTCAAGCCCGAGCCGCACAACGAGATCCCCCAGGCCGCGTCCGCTCACGACACCTTTTGGGACTTCATCTCCCTCATGCCCGAGTCGATGCACATGATCATGTGGGTGATGTCGGATCGGGCGATCCCCCGGAGCCTCCGGATGATGGAGGGATTCGGCGTCCACACCTTCCGGCTCGTCAACGAGCGGGGCGAGGCGCGCTTCGTCAAGTTCCACTGGAAACCCGCGCTCGGCGTCCACTCCGTTCTCTGGGACGAGGCGCTCAAGATCTCCGGCAAGGACCCGGATTTCCACCGGCGCGACCTCTGGGAAGCCATCGAGAGCGGGGCGTTTCCCGAATGGGAGCTGGGGCTCCAGGTGATCGAGGAGAAGGACGAGGACGCTTTCGATTTCGACCTTCTCGACCCTACCAAGATCGTGCCCGAGGAGCTGGTGCCGGTGCAGCGCGTGGGACGGCTCACGCTCAATCGCAATCCCGACAGCTTCTTCGCAGAGACCGAGCAGGTGGCCTTCCACCCCGGCCACGTCGTGCCGGGCATCGACTTCACCGAGGACCCGCTCCTCCAGGGCCGGCTCTTCTCGTACACGGACACCCAGCTCCTGCGCCTCGGCGGGCCGAACTTCCACGAGATTCCCATCAACCGGCCCGTAGCCCCCGTGCACAACAATCAGCGCGACGGGCTCATGCGCCAGACGATCAGTGTGTCCCGCGCCGCCTATCACCCGAACACCATCGGCGGCGGCTGTCCCATGCAGGTGGGGCGGCGCGAGGGCGGATTCGTCAGTCACCCGGTGCCGGTCGACGCGCCCAAGCTGCGCCAGCGCGGCGAGAAGTTCTTCGACCATTTCAGCCAGGCCACGCTGTTCTGGGTGAGCCAGTCGGATACCGAGAAGGACCATCTCGTCAGCGCGCTCCAGTTCGAGCTGGGCAAGCTCGCGCGCCCCGCCATCCGCGAGCGCATGGTCGGCATGCTGACGTTCGTGGACGAGGGGCTCGCGACCCGCGTGGGCGAGGCGCTGGGCGTGAAGCCCGCGCGCCCGGATGGCCCGCTGAACCTGAGCATGCCCGCGGATGGCGATCCGAAGGCCTATCAGCCGCGCCGCGCCAAGGCCCCCGCGCGTCCCTCGCCGGCGCTCAGCATGGCCGACACCGTGAAGGATCGCGCCGAGACGCGAAAGGTGGCCATCCTCGCCGCCGACGGCGTGGACGAGACCGCCGTCGCCACGATGAGCCGGCTCCTCACCGCGGTCGG
>DATEOQ010000149.1:0-10848 GCA_035273905.1 Candidatus Eiseniibacteriota bacterium
TACGAGCTCCAGTACTCGAAGCAGAAGCCCGTGGAGGTCGGTGCCGCCGGGGATGGCCATCCGATGCGCGACGACGAGTGGGATGCCGCCGGACTCAGCGACGACACCGCGGCTCCCGACGTGGATGGGGGAGGTGCGGCATCCTCCGGAAGCCGGCACGAGCCAGCGCGATCCCGAGGAACCGAGTGACGGACGGGAGCTTCTCGAAGGAGCTGGCCCTTGCGGAAGCGGTCGCCCGCGAGGCCGGCGCCCTCCTGAAGGAGAACTTCGGCCGCGAGCAGTCGATCGAGTTCAAGGGGCGGATCAATCTCGTGACCGAGATGGATCGCCGCGCCGAGGACCTGATCGTGAAGCGCCTGCAGGCCGCCTATCCCGGCGACGACATCTGGGCCGAGGAGGGGAGCGGCCGGCGCAGCGGGGCCGAGCGCGCCTGGGTTGTCGATCCCCTCGACGGCACCACCAACTACGCCCACGAGTACCCCGTCTGGTCCGTCTCCATCGCCTTGGCGGTTGGGGGCGAGCCGGTCGTCGGCGCCGTGTACAACCCCTTGCTGGATGACATGTACTCCGCACGGCGAGGAGGCGGCGCCATGCTCAACGGCGTGCGGCGGCGCGTGAGCACGGCCGCCAAGCTCGAGAGCGCCATGCTCGCGACCGGCTTCTCCTACGACGTCACCACGCAGGACGATCCCGAGAAGAACAACCTTGGACCCTTCTCGCGGTTCTTGAGGCAGGCGCAGGCGGTGCGCCGCGCCGGCTCGGCCGCGCTCGCGATCGCGAAGGTGGGGGTGGGCAGGACGGACGGATTCTGGGAAGGCGGGCTCCATGCCTGGGACATGGCCGCGGCGATGTCCGTGGTTGTCGAGGGAGGCGGCCGGGTCACCAACTACGCCGGCGGCAAGCCGGCGCTGGACGGGCGCCAGCTCGTCGCGACGAACGGCACGGCGCTACACCAGGCCATGCTCGATATTCTAGCGATGCGCGAGGGTGGCGCTGTGGACGGTCGCGCCGGCGTTCCCTCGAAGGACGGCGAGCCGCCCCCCGAGTGGGCCATGCGCCAGTACGTGGTGGCGTTCCTCTACAAGGGTCCCAATCCCGTGGAGGATCCCGAGGAATCGAAGAAGATGATGAAGGGTCACCTCGCCAACATCCAGCGCCTGCACGACGAGGGGAAAGTCATCCTGGCGGGGCCGTACCTGAGCCAGACGGATTTGCGGGGGTACTTCCTGTTCGACACCGATTCCGTCGACGCCGCGCGGGCCTGGTGCGACACCGACCCAGCGATTTCGGCCGGCGTGTTCCGGGTCGATTTGCATCCCTGGTACAGTGCGAAGGGAATCGGGATCCAGCGATCGTAGCGCTCAGCATCACCCAATCCCACCGGCGTCCGCAGTGATCCTTGCACGACAGTCCTCAAGCACTTCGTTCGGAACCAGGCGAACCGCGAGCACGACCAGCCCCGGGACGATGACGGCATCATCCAGGTGGCCGAGGACCGGAATGAAATCCGGGATGAGGTCGATCGGCGAGAGCGCGTAGGCGATCGCCAATCGCAGGAGCCACTTCGCGAGACGAGGGGTTCTCGGGTCCTTCAGGACTGCTTGGTAGACTCGGAGCTCTCGGCGAAATCGGGCATAGGCCTCACGAAGCATGATGCGATCTCATGGCGCACGATCGTCACGAGTGTCCGAGACTGTGCGCCGCGATCTCGGTTTCCGGCTCCGTGTGGGACGCCGACCCGAGGAGCCATCGCTCCGCCCACAGCTGCAGGCACAGGATGGCCCAGATCGCTCTCCCGTGCTCCGCTTCTCCAAGCAGGTGCTCCTTCAAGATCCGCAGGACCCCCGCCGGGTCCAGGACACCGGCACGGCCCACGCGGCGAGGCTCGAGCTTCGAGAGCACGAGGCCGCGCAGAGGTCCACGCACCCAGCTGGAGAACGGGGGGGCGAAGCCCTGCTTCCGCCTATAGATGATTGGCTTCGGTAAGAGCCCCTCCGCCGCGCGCTTCAACACCCATTTGCCGGTCGTTCCGCGGAGCTTCGCGCCGGCCGGGAGCGCCATGGCGTATTCGACCAGCGGATGGTGGAGGAATGGCGCTCGGGACTCCAAGCCATGGGCCATCGTCGCGCGGTCGACCTTCACCAGCAACCCGCCGCTCAGGTAGAGCTCGAAATCCAAGATCTGGTACACCACGAGAGAAGGATTCGATCCCGTGGCTCCGCCGATGTCGCCCAGCGCGCGTCCGACCGAGGCGAAGTTGGCCCGAGTGTCACCGGTATCGAGCGCCGTGCGAAGATCCTCGGAGAGCAAGGCCGGCACCTCCGTCCGGCCCAGCGTGCCGAACCATTCCACATGACGCTCGAGCGGCGAGAGGTCGCGTACGCTGAGCAGTCGCTCGACGAGATGCGGGATGCTGACGTGGGTGTCGCGCGGCGTGAGTTTGTGCGTCAGCGAACGCAGCGCGGTTGCCACCGGAAGTGGGATCCTGTTGGCCACGCCGGCGAGGCGGTGTCCCAAGTAGGTCGGATATCCTGCGAACAGCTCGTCGCCGCCTTCGCCGGTGAGCACCACGCGCACGTGCTGTGACGCAAATCGGGAGAGCGCCCACGTGGGCAGGAGACTCGGATCGCCGAGGGGCTGATCCATCCCGGCCTCGATCCGGTCGAGCAGCTCCTCGGCGTTCCGGTCGTCGATCGACACCTCGTGGTGCTCGGATCCAATCGTGCGGGCGACCTCGCGAGCGTGGGCCGACTCGTCGTAGCCCTTCCCGGGGAGGTGCAGGCTGAACGTGGGGAACGCGCGCCCCGTTCGGGCGGCGAGCGCGGCGACGAGACTCGAATCGAGTCCTCCCGAGAGAAACACACCGAAGGGGACATCGGAGGGAAGCCGAGATTCGACGGCGGTGGCCAGAGCGCTTCGCGTCTCGGTGACCATCTCTCGATCACCCACGGGTCGCTGCGGGGTGAGAAGGCCGTCCCAGGGGCGCCAGTAGCGTCGCTCCCGCTCCGACGCGAGGCCCACCTCGAGCACGTGCCCGGCTGGAATCTGATGGAGTGCGGAGAACGCGCTGTCGCCGTTCCCGAAGAAACCGTGGACGAGATAGCGCGCGATCGCGGCCGGCGCCGGATCGCGACCGACCCAGGGCAGGCCCAGGAGGGCGGCGGGTTCCGAAGCAAAGGCGAATCGAGGGGGTGATCCCGCGACGAAGAGCGGCTTCTCGCCGGCGCGATCCCGCGCGAGCACGAGCCGCTCTCGTGGGGCATCCCAGACGGCGATGGCGAACATGCCGTCGAGCTGGGATACGAACTCGGCCCCGGCGTCCTCGTAGAGGTGGGGCAGCACCATCGTGTCCGGGCCGTCGGCCGGTTGGAAACCGCGCGCCGCGAGTCGCGACTGGAGATCCCGGTAATTGTAGATCTCGCCGTTCGCGACCGCCGCGACGGTTCCGGCCTCGTTGACGCTCACCGATACCGGGTGTTCGGGCGCCACGATGGCGAGGCGCGTGAGCCCCAGCGTCACTCCGGCTCCGCTCCACATCACCAACCCGTCCGGACCGCGATGGGTGAGCCGCCGCAGCATGCCCTCGACGTGCCGGCGCCGCTCGTTCGGATCGAGCTTGGGCGCCCAGAGTCCTGCTATGCCGCACATGCTCGTGCCTCCTGGGTTGCGACTCCTATCATTATGGTCCCCTCGCGTAGGCGACGAACCTGGCATCTTGGAAGACGGTGTGCATCCCCGGGGGGACGTCTGCCGCGCTTCGAGCCGGCCGCACGACCACGGTCGCGGGATCCGGGGAGGGAAGCTCCGAACGCGGCCGCCATTGGCCCCGCCGGAGCAGGGTGTCCCGATAGCGTTCCTGGTACGTGCTCGTGGTCTCGCTTCCGCGATCGCTCAGGAGATCGACGGACCGCCCGAGCGCGAACTGCGCCCCGGCGCTGTAGCAATGCTCGAATCGGACCGGGCCGCCACGCGCCACGGCGGAGATCGCGTGTCCCAGCGGCTCTCCGGATTGCATTCGCGCGTACCCGGCGAGCGCGGGACCGGCGATCCACAGAACGAGCGGGGTGAACGCCAGCACGGGGATCATGGCCAGCTCCGCTCGCTTGGCGACGATTCCCAAGCTCACGAGGGCGGCGAGAATCGCCAGAGCCGCTGCCAGAGGTCCGGCGAGGGCGAAGATGTCTTGGAACGCGGGCGCTTTCGCCGGGGAGATGCCCCCCGCGGCGGTGAACGCGAGGAGCCCCGCCAGGGCTGCGTACACGATCGTCGATCGCCACGCGCCGCGCCGCGCCCCGTCGGGTGCCGTCCACGCCTCGCCCGCGGCGAGCGCCAAGGGCGGGAAGCACGGTAGCAGGTACGTCGCGAGCTTCGAGCGCGACAGCGTGAAGAACACGACCGCGAAGAGGACGAATCCCAGCCCGACCCGGCTCCATCGGCTGAGCCGAGGCGTCCAGGGAGTCGCGAGAGACCACGGGAGCGCCCCCGTGACGAGAACCAGAGGTACGAACCACGGTGGCTGCTCGCGGTGGAACGAGCCCGTGGAGAGGCGCTCGAACGATTCCTCGATGAAGGCGTAGTGCGGATACTCCGGGAAGCGGGAGCTGGCCCACGCAAACCATCCTCCGGCCACCCCGAGGAGCAGAGCCCAGCCCCAACCCCACGCGAGCCAGCGGAGCGGCGCACGGTCGCGGAGCAGGAGCGCCGCGCCCAAGCTTCCTCCCAGCGCCCAGGCCAGCATGACTGGTCCCTTGATCAGCACGCCGGCCGTGACCGCGGCGAACATCGCGAGGCGGCGAAGGACTCCGGGGCCGCGCTCGAGCTCCTCGGCAATCAGGAGCCAGAGCGCCGTGACGCAAAGGGTGAGGGACATGTCGAAGATCACGTACGTCGAGAGGATCGCAAAGAGCGGAGCCGTCGCGAGGAGTCCGACCGCCGTCAGCGCCGTTCGTTGCGAGAGCCGCCTCATGACGCAGACGCCGAGGAGCCAGAGCGTCAACGCGCCGGCGGCCGCCGAGGGAAGCCGCGCTCCCAGGGGTGTCGCACCGCAGAGGCGCATGGCCAGGGCCCCGGCGGCGAAGAATGCAGGAGGCTTGTCGAGATAGGGCATGTCCGCGAGCGTGGGAATGAGGAGCGAGCCGGACGAGGACATCTCTCGCATGACCTCGGCGTTTCGCCCCTCGTCGGGATCGAGAAGGGGATAGGCCGTGGAAAGCAGGACGCTCAAAGCCAGCGCCGCGCCTGCCAAAGCTGAGACCCATGTCCATCGACCCAAGTGCTACCCCCGTGTGGAACCAGACGAGCGAGTCACCGAACGACACCCAAGCGGCTGCGAGGTTGGGAGTGCCCTTAGATCCTGAGGGGATGGTAGCGAGCGGATCGGGCGTGATTCACGAAGGGACGCTAACCGACGTGGACGCTTGAATCAAGCGTCTCCGGCCACGCCGTGCCTGAACGGTACGCCTCTTGCCCTCCATTCCCAGAACTCCAAGCACCCACAGCATCTCAGGGCACCGAAGGACCGCCATCCGTGCTAACGCGCGGCATGGCAACGGGGGGAGACCATGAAGAAAGTATGCGTCTTTGCACTGTCGATTTTGTTCTGCATGGCGTTCTCGCAAAATGCATCGGCCGCGTCGAACATCGGACTTCAGCGAATCGGCGTCGATGCGGGTCTCGTGGACGTGGATGGGGGCGGGAGCACCCTGGGTCTGGGCCTGACGGCGGACATGGGGACCTTCTCCAAGGATGTCCGCTTCTCGCTTCACGCCAACTACTGGAACGACACCGAGGAGTCCTTCGGCGCCGAGGCCGGCGTGCGCGACATCTCCTTCGGTGGACGGGCCCGGTACATGTTCCACATGGACTCGCCGAAGTTCCAGCCGTACGCGGGCGCTGGGCTCGGGCTCCACTTCTACCGGGCGTCGGTGTCGATCCCGGCCATGGACCTGGGCGGCGGCGTGATCATCCCGGGCGAGGAGATGAGCGACACGAGCACGAAGCTCGGCATGGATCTGAATGGTGGATTCAACGTGCCGATGAGCGCCAAGACGGACTTCACGACCGATCTCACCTACACGCTCAGTGACATCGATCAGTTCTCGCTGAAGGCGGGTGTTTCGTTCAAGGTGGGTCAGTAGCTCAGAGCTGACTCGAGGCCCGGCCGGGGCGACCTGGTCGGGCCTTCTTCATTTCATCGAGGATAGTCGTTTCAATCCTGCCTCGTACTCTTCGACGAATCGCCGCACGATTTCCCCGGCGGGAAGGATCTCCTTCACGATGCCGCTCGACTGGCCGGCTTCCAGCTCGCCGGTCTCGAGATCGCCTTCCAGGATCCCGCGCCTCGACGCGGACCGGCCGTAGACCTCCTCCAGCTCCTCGCGGCTCACGCAGCGGGACTCGGCCTCGCGCACGCGATCGACGAATGGATTGATGATGGCCCGGACAGGGGCGATCTTCTTCGCGAAGAGCGCCGTGTCCTTGTCGGCGGCGCGTACGATCGCCTCCTTGTAGTTCTGGTGGGACGAGGACTCCGGCGTGGCGGCGAACCGCGTTCCGATCGACACGCCTTCGGCGCCGAGCGCCATCGCGGCGAGGAATCCGCGGCCATCGGCGAGCCCGCCCGCGGCAACCACGGGGATGGACAGGGCATCCACGAGCTGGGGGATCAAGGCGATCGTCGTGATCTCGTCGACGCCGTTGTGCCCGCCCGCCTCCATGCCCTCGCCGATCACGATGTCCGCGCCGGAGTCCTGCGCTTTCTTGCCGTGCTTCACGCTCGGAACCACATGGATCCAGACCGCGCCGCTGGCCTTGATCTTCGGGCCGAGCACCGCGGGATTGCCGGCGCTCGAGATCACGACGTCGATGCCTTCCTCGAGCGTGATCTCGAGGAGCTCGGGGGCGTCTCTCCGCAAGAGGGGGATGTTCACGGCCACTCGCTTCTTCGTCTGCGCGCGCGCCTTCCGGATCTGCTCGCGCAGGAAGTCGGGTTTCATGCTGGCGGAGCCGATCGTGCCGAGGATGTCGGCTTCGGCGCACGCGACCGCGAGCTTGTAGCTCGACGCCCAGATCATGCCCGCCTGGAGAATGGGGTAGCGGATGCCGAGCCGCTCGGTGACTCGCGTGCGGATGGGGTCGATCACGCGGTCCCGCCAGGGGACTGGGTCACGCCTTCGGCTTCCACGGCTCGATGGCGCGCTGGCGCAGGAGCGCGTCGGCGAGCGTGAGGCAGACCATCGCCTCGGCCACGGGCACGACCCGGGGGCAGAGGCAGGGATCGTGGCGGCCGTGCACCTCGAGATCCCGCGCGTAGCCTTCGACGTCCACGGTCTTCTGCTTCACCGCGATCGACGACGGCGGCTTCACGGCGATGCGCACGACCACGGGCTCGCCCGTCGAAATGCCGCCGAGGATGCCGCCCGCGCGATTCGACGCGAAGCCGCCGCCCTCGACCATGGAGTCGTTCATCTGGGAGCCGCGCAGCTTCACGGAGGCGAAGCCCTCGCCGACCTCGAATCCCTTCACCGCTCCGATCGACATCAGCCCCCAAGCGAGCGAGGCATCGAGCTTGTCCATCACGGGATCGCCGAGGCCGACCGGAACCCCGGTGGCCCACACTTCCACCACGCCGCCCAAGGAGTCGCCGGCTTCGCGCGCGGCGAGGATCGCCGTTTCCATCTCCACGGCGGCCGCGGCATCGGGGCAGCGCACGGTATTGTGCTCCGCGATCTCCGCCTTGCGCTCGCGCGCGACGATCTCCGCGACCTGCACCGTGAAGGCCTGCACGCGGCACCCCTCACGCTCCAGGACGCGCCGCGCCACCGCACCGGCGGCCACGCGCCCGACGGTTTCGCGTCCGGAGGAGCGCCCGCTTCCGCGGTAATCGCGAATGCCGTACTTCTTCAAGTAGGTGTAGTCGGCGTGACCGGGGCGGAATACGTCTTTGAGCTCGGCGTAGTCCTGGGGCCGCGCGTCCTCGCTCCGCACCAGCATCGCGATCGGCGCCCCCGTGGTCCTCCCCTCGAAGACGCCGGAGAGGATCTCCACCTGGTCCGCCTCGCGGCGCTGCGTGGTGACGGCGCTCTGGCCCGGACGCCGGCGGTCGAGATCGCGCTGCACCGCCCCGGCGTCGATCTCCACGCCGGGAGGGCAGCCGTCGAGGATCACGCCCACGGCGGGGCCGTGGCTCTCGCCGAACGTCGTGATGCGAAGAAGGGTTCCGAACGTGTTGCCCACGCGCTAGCGCTTCGCCGCTTTCTTCATCTTCTTGGCCGCCTTCGAGCCCTTGAGCTTCGACCCGTCGGCGATCGCCTTGTCCACGCCGACGTACGTCTTCTCCCGCCACGCCTGCTGGCGAATCGCCATCTGCTCGAGGTTCCAGAGCCACGTCGGCCGGAGGTGCTTTCGTCCCTCGGGCACGACTTCCTTCACGCGCAGCCACACGAACAGGCCCTCGCCTTGCGTGTCGAAGAAGAGGTCCTCGTCGAGATAGCCTCGGTTCACCATGCTCGCCACCATCTCCCAGTAGGACGTGACCATGCGGAACCAGCGGTCGCCGTCGTCCCCGGACAGATAGCGGACCTCGTCCCAGGTGGTCGGCTTGAACTCGTGCATCACGTGATGGCGGGCACGGCGCATCTCGGGCTCGCGCCGCATCTCGTAGAGATGGAGCATCAGCTCGGCCTGCTCGACGCTGGATTTCGACATCGATGTCCTCCGGGGAAGGTGGGTGGAGCGTCAGCGCATGCCCATTCTCGCTTTGGCCTTCATCGTTGTCAAACAGGCGTCCCCCGCGTAGGCTGCGATTCATGAAGTACATCGTGCATACGGACGGCGCGGCTCGCGGGAACCCCGGCCCATCGGCCATCGGCGTCGTGATCCAGGATGAGACGGGGCGCACCGTCTACGAGATCAGCCGGACGCTCGGCACCCACACGAACAACGAAGCCGAGTATCTCGCCCTCATCGCGGCCCTTCAGTACCTTAAAGATTGCCGCGCCGCCGAGGCCGACTTCTACCTGGACAGCGAGCTGGTGGTGAAGCAGCTCCTCGGTCAGTACCGGGTCAAGGAGCCGAGGCTCCAGTCACTCCATGGCCAGGCCACGATGCTCCTGAACGCGGTCGGCCGGCACTCGCTCCGGCACGTGCCGCGCGCCAAGAACGCCCGCGCGGACGAGCTGGCGAATGAAGCCCTCGACGCCGAGGGCCGCGCGACGCCGGGATGATCGCTCCCAGAACCAGGGCCCTTCCCGCGCTGGCCGCCGCGGTCGCGAGCCTCGCGCTCGCGACGGGATGCTCCACGCGCGCCGATCGCGTCCGCACCGCGATCCAGGCTCAGATCGACAAGAACCTCAAAGCCCGGGCGGAGCGCGATTCCGCCACCTTCTGGTCCATCTTCACGCCCGACTATCGCTATCGCGCCTATGACGGCCAGGTGGTCTCGCGCGAGGAGGCGGCGGGCGGATTCATGCAGAGCCTGAACGACGAGGTGGACGTCCGTCCCGACACCAAGATCACGATCGACAGCCTCTCCGTTCAGGGAGACACGGCGATCGTCTACACGCGCCAGCATTACGCGCGGTCGGAGCGCGCGGCGGACTCGTCGGTGCAGGAGCTGGTCACGAACGTGACGCACCGCGAGCGCTGGGTCCACACCGGGCGGGCGTGGAAGGTTCAGTACCTCGAGGAGATCGCCGAGGGTCCGTTCCTCCTCGACGGGCAGCCCGTCAATGTCGACTCGAAGGGCCGGCGCTTCCTGCGCTCCTACTGGGACCGGGGGATCGGCGGCCTGGAGAAGGCGTACTGGACGTCGCGCACGGCGAACCCCGACCAGATTCCGTTCGAGGAGGGCACGCTCAATGAGCTGGGTGAGAGGCTCCTCGCCCTGGGGCGCGTCGAGGACGCCATCGCGGTGCTCCGGCTGAACACGGACGCCTATCCGAAATCGCCGAATGCCTTCAACAGCCTGGGCGAGGCGTACCGGCTCAAGGGAGACAAGACCCTCGCGGTGCGCGCGTATCGCCATTCACTGGAGCTGAACCCCGAGAATCCCACCGCCATCCAAGCCCTCGAAGAGCTGGGACACCTCTAGAGCCGCGCACGAACGCGCAACCGCCGGGGGGCGAACGACGTGACCGATCTCAATCCGCAGCGCGAGCAGATGGCCGACGAGTCCATGGTGCGCAATCTGGAGGCCCAGGCGAATGCGATCTGGCCGCAGGAGGCGCCGCTCTACAAGCGTTACGGCCTCGCCCCGAGCATCGACATCCTGGATGGCGGATGCGGCACGGGCGAGGGCTCGTCACGTCTCGCCGAGCTGTATCCCCAGTCGAAGGTGCTCGGCGTCGATGTGCTCGATCATCATCTCGAGCTTGCGCGAAACCGCTACGGCAGGGTTGCCTCGCGGGTGAAGTTCGAGCACCGGAGCCTCTACGAGCTCGGTCTTCCCGACGCGTCGTTCGATCTCACGGTCTGCCGCCACGTGCTCCACTCGATCCCGCATCCGGACCAGGTCATCGCCGAGCTCAAGCGCGTGACGCGACCGGGCGGATGGCTCCATCTCATCCCCGAGGACTACGGAATGCTCCACTTCCAGAAGGGGAATCGTCTGGATCCGGACGACTTCTGGTGGGAGGTTCCGGGTCGCTTCGGGAAGGCGACGGAGACCGACCTCTACATCGGGCGCGACACGTACGCCATCCTCGAGGCGCAAGGCTTCGACGAGATCGCGATCGACTACATCATCGTGGACACGCTGCGCGTGCCGCGGGAAACCTTCGCCGCGATCATAACGGCCTGGAGGGACGGATACGCCGAGCTCTCGGCGGACCACTCACGCTTCTCGGTGGA
>DATEOQ010000150.1:0-7298 GCA_035273905.1 Candidatus Eiseniibacteriota bacterium
CGTGCGCTCCACATGGAACCCAAGCACGAGGGG
Source organism: Candidatus Eiseniibacteriota bacterium (assembly GCA_035273905.1). Taxonomy (GTDB): domain Bacteria; phylum Eisenbacteria; class RBG-16-71-46; order SZUA-252; family SZUA-252; genus WS-9. The sequence continues at coordinate 34 of DATEOQ010000150.1, forward strand.
GCGTGGAGGGCCATCCGGCCGATGCTCGAGGAGCGCTACAAGCGCGCCGGCGTGCCCCCGGAGTACGCGTCCCTTCCCGTGGCCGCGAGCGTGTCGCGCGGCGAGCTCGGGGTGATGCTGGCGGTCGAGGCGGGGCTCGATCCGGACCGCGTCTCCTTCCAGGCGGGCGCGTCCTATCGGGCGGATTGGCCCGCCATCGACAAGGCGTGGGGGGCGCGATGGCTTCGAGCGTCGGTCGCGCGCGGGTGGATCGCACCCTTTGCGGACCGGGACCTCCATCTCGACGATCCGCTCACGCGGGGCAATCTCGCCGTGCTGCTCGGCCGAATCGAGGCGGCCTCTCCGCGCGCTCCCGCGGACACGGCGCGCACGGCGCCGGCGCTGGCCGCGACCTTTCCCGATATCGGGAGCCGCCACTACCTCGGACACGCCGCGGTGGAGGCGGTCCGCCTCGGGCTGCCGACGCGGGATGGAGGGCGCTTCGAGGCGGAGGCGCTCGCGACGGGGGCGGAAACCTTGGCCGCCGTGCGCGGGCTCGCGCATCGCATGGGGGCGCTTCCGGTCGTTTCGATCGACCCCGTTCCTCTGGTAAAATGATGGTCGTGAAGCGCATTTCGGCGGCTCTGACCGCCGCGGCCTGCCTCTTCTTCTTCGTATGCCCCCGCGCCTCGGCCTCCGGCAGTGAGCCCGTCCGGTCCTCGCCCGCTTCGGTCCGAGCCAGGACTCCCGTGCGCGTGACCGGGGATGTCGTGCCCGTGGACCGGCCTCCCGACGACGCGGCCTCGGCGCGCCTCGCGGCCCGGGTCTACGCGACCACCGATACGATCGCCGTCTTCACCGACAGCCTCGAGACGTGGTCGAGCCCCGGAAACGAGGGGAAGTGGTCGCACGTCGACGAATCCTTCCAGCCGACCGCGTGGAACATCTCGACCCTCTTCGGCTGCGGGGGGCACGCGTTCTGGTGCGGGGTCGTCGACTCCTCGTGGACCGGCGATGCGAACCGGCGCGGCTACGACAACAGCTGGGAGCAGACGCTCGAGAACTACGCGGATCTGGCCGGCGCCGCGTCGCCGTACACGATCTCGTTCGATCAACGGATGAACGTCCAGAGCGGCTTCGACTACGGCGTGGTCGAGATCTTCGACCGCGACGACGCGTGGCTGCCGGTGGGAACGTTCACCGGCGTCGTCGGCCCGAGCGGCTGCGTCAACGTCACCCTGAGCCTGCCCGACTCCTCGGTCGCGAAGTCGAATCCGGTCCACTTCCGCTTCCGTTTCCACAGCAGCATCGACGTCTCATCCGCGGACGGCCTCTACCCCGCAGGCGAAGGATGGGCGATCGACAACGTGACCGTGAAGGGGGGCTCCTTCGACGTCCGCTTCTTCGACGACATGGAAGCGGGGATGGGCACGTGGATGCGCTCCACGTTCCCGGCCGTCGGCGACTACTGGCACATCCAGGCGAATCCCATCACCCAGCAGGTCTGCACCACGAACACGAGCAAGGTCTGGCGCGCCGCGAACACGGTGACGAACTCGCTCGTGCCCCGCCTGGACGACAAGCTGATCCTCCCGCCGGTCGCCGTGGGCCAGGCGGATAAAATCTTCCTCTTCTTCGATGCCTATCGGGGCCTTCCCTTCAACGGGTGCTTCTACTACAACGTCGAGTTCCGGACGCGGAACGTGGGAGGCGCCGGCTGGTCCGCGTGGGTGGATCCATCGGGACTCCTCTACTACGGGGCCGAGCACGAATGGATGACGCAGACCGTTGCGTTGACGGGGGCCGGCGGCGTGGATTCGGTGCAGGCACGCGTCGGCATCAGGGACTGGGGACCCATCCTCTGTGACGGAAGCCAGGCCGTGTCGGGCACCGATCTCATGCTCGACAACTTCCGAGTGGGGACCGTCGGCGCGTCCGGGCCGTCGATCGCCGCCAACGAGTTCGATCTCTACAACGACACGTTCCGCACCACGGCCTTCAACGGGAACGACAACTTCAACACGCCGAGCGGCGACAGCGTCGCGGTCCGGATCGGGGCCGCAAACGGATTCAAGAGCGGATCCCTGTTCACGAGCCTCGCGAACGCGCCGTTCACCCAGACGCCGCTGGTCAAGGTCGCGGGCACCGAGAACACCTACAGCGCCGACGTGCCGGCGGGGAACTACGCCCGAGGGACCGAGCTTCGCTACTATTTCTCCGCCACCGACTCGCTGAACCAGGTCGCGACCTTGCCGGCCGACGCGTTGACGTCGAGCCACTACTTCAGCGCCACGATCCTGCCCGGCGTGTACGCGACGAGCGGCGCCTGCCCCGACGACACCGCGCGCGTGCTCTACGTGAACAGCTGGGGCGGCCCGGATCTGTCGTCCGGCGTGGCTCAGTCGCTCGCCGCCATCGGCGCGCGCTTCGACCGGTTCGACGTCAACGCGCCGCAGCTCGCCGCAGGGAACTCGCCGGGCGGCGGATCGGCGGGCAGCGGCACCGCGATCTGGCCGGCGGCGCCCCTCGGTGTGCTCGGCGCCTATCGCGCCATCATCTGGGACGTGGGGGACCGGAACGCCGTCACGCTGAGCGCCGAGGATCAGTCGCTCCTCACGAGCTGGCTCTCCCTGCCCGGGAAGAACCGGGGGCTCTTCCTCGCCGGGGACAATCTCGCCTACGACCTCCTGGTGAACGGGCAGGGGACCGGGACCTTCCTCGCCTGCACGCTCGGCGCGAGCTACGTCCGCGACATCTGGGAGAACGCGCCCCAGGACACCCTCCTGCCGACCCTGGCGGGAGCGTCCGGGACGCGCATCGCGAACGAGCCCTTCCCGATCGACGGAGGGTGCCCCGTGATCGACGAGTTCGATGCGATCGCCGCCTCGTCCTGCGTGGGCGCGAACGGGCGCGTGTGGCTCCGGTATCCGAACAATCTCGCGGCGGCGACGGAGCGCCAGGCGCCGAACGGCGCTCCCAACGCGGACAGCACCCGGGTCGTCGTATCCGGATTCTCGCTGCGGAACCTCACCAATCCCGTGCGGCGGAACCTGCTCCTCTACCGGACCATCGTGCAGGAGTTCGAGACGCCGAGCTGCTACGTCGCTACGGGCATTCCGGAGGACGCAACGGCCGCGGCGCCGCGCGCAACCCTGGCGCGTCTCTACGCTCCATCGCCCAATCCCTTCAATCCGCACACGACCCTCCGCTTCGGCCTCGATCGGGGCGCGCGAGTCACGCTCCGCATCTACGCGGTGGACGGTTCGCTCGTCCGCACCCTCGTCGATCGTCCCTACCAGGCGGGGGAGCACCAGGTCGTCTGGGACGGCCGGGACCTCCGCGGCCGGGACCAGGCGAGCGGCGCCTACTTCGTGACCCTCGAAGCGGACGGCGTGCGGACTCCGGCGCGGAAGGTCATCCTCTTGCGCTGAGGCGCGTTCCGGGGTAGTCTCCGGGATAGCAGACATCCTTCGGGGCGGGGTGAAAGTCCCCACCGGCGGTAGAGCCCGCGAGCCAAGGGATCCGGTCCCACGGCAGATCCGGTGTGATTCCGGAGCCGACAGTCAAAGTCTGGATGGGAGAAGGACGTCGCACACGGTACGGGCATGTCCGGCCATCGCCGCTCACGCCCCGCGGGTGTCTGCCTGCGGGGTTTTTTCATTGTGAGCCTACACATCGATTCCATGGCGGCCGGGCCGGGACGCGCTTCTTCCTCCGCGGAAGGGGCGGAGACCGCGGCCATGCGCCGCGCCATCCAGATCGCCCGGCGAGGCGTGGGAACCACGCATCCGAACCCGCGGGTCGGAGCCGTGGTGCTCCGCGGCGGGCGCGTGGTGGCCGAAGGCTTTCACGCGCGCGCCGGCGAGGCGCACGCGGAAGTCCGCGCCCTCGACCTGGCGGGCGAGGCTGCGCGCGGGGGCACGCTCGTCGTGACGCTCGAGCCGTGCTCCCACGTGGGACGCACGCCTCCGTGTACCGAGGCCGTGCTGCGGGCGGGGATCCACCGGGTGGTGATTGGCATGCGGGATCCCAACCCGCTCGTCGACGGCCGCGGCATCCAGGAGCTCGATCAGGCGGGGCTCGACGTCGTGGTCGGGATGCTCGAGGAGGAGTGCCGGGAGCTCAATCCCGCCTATCTGAAGCACCTCGCGACCGGACTTCCGTGGGTGACCTTGAAGGCCATGCTCTCGCTGGACGGCAGGCTGGCCACGGAGAGCGGAGAGTCGCGAGGACTCGGGAGCGACGCCGAGATCCGGGCGGCGCATCGGCTCCGCGCGGGTAGCGACGCCGTGATCGCGGGCATCGGGACGGTGATCGCCGACGATCCGCGCCTCACGGTGCGGGGCGTGCGCGGCCGGCGTCCCTTGCGCGTCGTGCTCGACTCGACGCTTCGGATTCCGGAGGACGCCCGCATCTGGAGCACGGTGGCCGAAGCGCCGCTCGCGATCGCGACGGTCTCGCGCGACGAGACGAAGGCGCGGGCGCTCGAGGAGCGCGGCGCGTCGGTGTGGACGTTCGAGCCGGGACCCGGCGGACGCGTGCCGCTCCGGAGCCTTCTCGAGCGCCTCGCGCTCGAGGGCCGGATCTCGATCCTGGTCGAGGGCGGGTCCGAGGTGCACACCTCGTTCCTTCGCGAGGGGCTGGCGGATCAGATCGCGGTCGGCATCTCGCCCCGCATCGTCGGGGGGACGAGCGCTCCGATCCTGACGGGCGATCTGGGGCGCCCCAAGCTCGCGGACGCCATCCGGATCGAAGGGCTCACGGTGAAGCGGCTCGGACCCGACGTGTGGCTGACCGGCCGGATCGCGGCCGATGGAGGATCCCGTGTTTAGCGGCATCGTGGAGCGCCTGGGCGTGGTCGAGCGCGCCGCGTCCGAGGGCGGAAGCCGGAGGTTCGTCATCACCGCTCCGTTCGACGCCCCCCTGTTGGCGGGGGAGAGCGTGGCGGTGAACGGCGTCTGCCTCACGGTGGAGCGGGCCGATGCCCTTTCGTTCGAGGTGACGGCCGTGCGCGAGACCCTCGACACGACGACCCTCGATACGCTCGTAGAAGGCGTTCCTGTGAATCTCGAGCGCGCGCTCCGCGTGGGGCAGACGCTCGGCGGACACTGGCTCCAGGGGCACGTCGACGCGACCGCGGTCGTGCGCGATGTGATCGAGGACGCCGGTCAGGTGCGGCTCCTGATCGACGTGCCCGATTCGTGCCGGCGGTTCGTCGCGCCGAAAGGGTCGATCGCGATCGACGGCACGAGCCTCACGGTGGCCCACTGGGCGGATCCCATCGTGGAGATCGCGATCGTGCCGTTCACGCTCGCGCACACCATCGCTTCGTCGTACGCGCCCGGAACCCGGGTGAACCTGGAAGTCGATCTCATCGCGCGCTATCTCGACCGCCTGCTCGAAGCGCGCGGCGCCCATCTCGTGGGCAGGCCCTAGAGGATACGAATGAACGCACGCGTGAAGCGCCGCCCGGCCGGTGCCGGATTCGACTCGATCGCCGACACGCTCCGCGCGCTCCGCGCCGGATCGATGGCGGTCGTGGTGGACGACGAGGACCGGGAGAACGAAGGGGACTTCGTCATGGCGGCGGAGAAGGTCACGCCCGAGGACGTGAACTTCCTCACGCGGGACGCGCGAGGACTCCTCTGCGTGTCGATGCCCGGCCCGCGCCTGGAAGAGCTCGGCCTCGCGCTCATGACGCCGCTCAACACCGCACGCTTTTCGACTCCGTTCACGATCTCCGTCGATCTCCTCGCAGGGACGACATCCGGATCGTCGACGCAGGACCGCGCGCTCACGATTCGCGCCCTCGCGAATCCGAAGACCCGTCCGGAAGAGCTCGCGCGGCCGGGACACGTCTTCCCCCTGCGCGCGGCCGACCAGGGCGTGCTGAGCCGTCCGGGACACACCGAGGCGGCGCTCGACCTCGTGCGCCTGGCTGGTCTGAAGCCGGCGGCGGTACTCTGCGAGATCCTCTCCGCGGACGGAACCATGGCGCGGGGCCCCGAGCTTCGAAAGCTCGCGAAGAAGCACGGCGCTCCGCTCATCACGATCCGGGATCTGATCCGCTACCGCTATCGCAAGGAGCGGTTCGTCCATCGCGTCGCCGCGTCGCAGCTTCCGACACGCTACGGCAACTTCCGCATCGTGGTGTACGAGAGCCGGATCGATGGCTATCACCATGTCGCCCTCGTCAAAGGGCGCCCGCCCGCGCGCGGCCGCTCTTTGGCGCCGCTCGTGCGGGTGCACTCGCAGTGCCTCACGGGCGACGTGTTCGGCTCCATGCGCTGCGACTGCGGCGAGCAGATGGCGTCGGCGCTCGAGCGGATCGACGCCGAGGGATCGGGCGTGTTCCTCTACCTGCGGCAAGAAGGGCGCGGCATCGGGCTCGCGAACAAGCTCCGCGCGTACGAGCTGCAAGACCTGGGACTCGACACCGTCGAGGCCAATCTCAAGCTGGGCTTCGCGCCCGACCTCCGTGACTACGGCGTGGCGGCGCAAATTCTGGAAGATCTCGGATTCACGCGCGTGCGGCTCCTGACCAACAATCCGCGGAAGATCCAGGCGCTCGGCGAGTACGGGATCGACGTCGAGGCGCGCGAGCCGCTCGAGGTGCGCCCGAACGATCTGAACCGGCGTTACCTGCGAACCAAGCGCGAGCGACTGGGCCATCTTCTCGGGCACCCGCATCTCGAGCTGATGGCCGGGCCGCGCCGGAACGGGAGGCGCGCGTGACGGCGAAGGACGCGGGATACGCGCCGCCGCTCGCAGGCGCGGGATCGCGGGGACACCGGCTCCTCGAGGGGTCGCTCGACGGGAGCGGTCTCTCCATCGCGATCGTGGCCGCGCGATTCAACCGCGTGATCTGCGACCGGCTCCTCGAGGGGGCGCTCACCGCGCTCTCGCGCCGCGGCGTGTCCGCCGAGCGCGTGACGGTGGTCCGCGTGCCGGGAGCGTTCGAGACTCCGTTCGCGTCGCGCCGGCTCGCGGCGTCCGGCCGCTACGACGCCGTGGTCGCGCTCGGGGCCGTGATCCGCGGCGAGACGCCGCACTTCGACTACGTGGCGGGTGAATCGGCGAGCGGGATCGCGCGGGCGGCCGAGGAGACCGGAGTCCCCGTCCTCTTTGGAATCCTGACCACCGAGACGCCCGAGCAGGCGCTCGACCGCTCCGGCGGAGCGCACGGGAACCGGGGCGCGGACGCGGCAGAAGCGGCGATCGAGATGGCGCGCTTGAAGCGCCTCCTCGACGCGGAGCATCGCACGCGATGAACCGGCGCCGGGAAG
>DATEOQ010000151.1:0-2753 GCA_035273905.1 Candidatus Eiseniibacteriota bacterium
TCGCGCCGCGCTCCGGGCATCCCCGCGAGCACGGCCCGGACGTGGCCGGCGTTCGTCTCGGGCGTCCCGCCTTCGAGTGCCGCGACCGGCGCCGCGGGGAGTCCGAGCGTACCGGCCTCCACGCTGACCGCGCGCGGCTCCTGGCCGCGCTCCACCCAGACCGCATCATTCCCCGGCTCGAGCGAGAGCTCGTCGAGTCCGCCCGCTCCGTGCACGACCAGCGCCCGCTCCGTCCCGAGCGCCGCGAGCACGCGGGCCACGACATCCACCCGCGCGCGATCGGACACGCCGAGGAGGTGATGCGAGGCGCGTGCGGGGTTCGCGAGCGGCCCGACCCAGTTGAAGAGCGTGCGCACGCCGAGCGATCTGCGGATGCCAGCCACCTGCTTCATCGACGGATGGAAGCGCGGCGCGTAGAGGAAGCAGAAGCCGGTCTCATCGAGCGCGCGCATGGCGGCCTCGGGGCCGAGATCCACGCGCGCTCCCAGCGCTTCGAGCACGTCCGCGCTCCCGCAGCGGCTCGAGACGGAGCGGTTCCCGTGCTTGGCGACGCGCCGCCCCGCCGCCGCCGCGATCAAGCCCACGACGGTCGAGATGTTGTAGGTGTGCGTGCCGTCCCCACCGGTGCCGCAGGTGTCGAGGAACGGACCCTCGCCGGGAAACGGGACCGCTTCGGCGCGCAGCGCCTCCGCGCCGCCGGCCAGCTCCTCGGCCGTCTCACCCCGCTGCGCCAGCGCCATGAGGAACGCGCCGACCAGCTCCGGGTCTTCGCCGCCCCGCATGATCGATCGGATGACGGCGGCGGCCTCGTCGCGCGCGAGGCGGTCCCCTCGCACGAGCCGGGGGAGGATCTCCCGGATCATCGCGCCGCGGCTGGCGCGGGCAGGCTGAGAAGGAAGTTGCGGAGGATGTCCTTGCCCGAGGTCGTGAGGATCGACTCGGGGTGGAACTGGACGCCCCAGGTCTCGTGCTCGCGGTGGCGGATGGCCATGATCTCGTTCTCCGGGGTCCAGGCCATGACCTGGAGCGTGTCCGGAAGCCCCTCGCGCGCGACGATGAGCGAGTGATAGCGGGTCGCCTGGAACGGATTGTCCACGTCGAGGAAGAGGCCGCGCCCGGTGTGGATCACGGCGGACGTCTTCCCGTGCACGAGCCGCTCGGCCTGGACCACCTTGCCGCCGAACACTTCACCGATGCACTGGTGGCCGAGGCAGACGCCGAGGATGGGGACGCTGCCCGAGAAGCGGCGGATCGCCTCCTTGCTGATGCCCGCGTCGTCCGGACGTCCCGGCCCCGGCGAGATCACGATCGCGCGCGGCTTCTGGGCCGCGATCTCGTCCACGGTGATCGCATCGTTCCGCTTCACGACCGGCGTGTCGCCGAGCTCGCCCAGGTACTGGACCAGATTCCAGGTGAAGGAATCGTAGTTGTCGATCATCAGGATCACGTTTCGAACCCTCGCGCGGCGAGGCGGACCGCCTCCTCCACCGCCTTCGCCTTGTTCCGAGTCTCCCGCCATTCCTCGTCGGGATCCGAATCCGCCACGATGCCCGCGCCCACGCCGCAGCGGACCCGGCCGCTGTCGATGATGGCGGTGCGGATCGTGATGCAGAAGTCGGCATTCCCCTGGAAGTCGATGTAGCCCATCGCGCCGGCGTACGCCCCGCGGCGGGTGGTCTCGAGCGACTCGATGATCTCCATGGCCCGCTTCTTCGGCGCGCCGCTGACCGTGCCCGCCGGGAAGCAGGCGCGGAGCACGTCGAAGGTGCCGAGGCCGTTCCGGAGGCGCCCCTCCACATGGCTCACCAGATGCATCACGTGCGAGTAGCGCTCGAGCGTGAGGAACTCGGTCGTACGGACCGACCCCACGGCTGCGATTCGCCCGACGTCGTTGCGTCCAAGATCAACTAGCATGACATGTTCCGCCCGATCCTTCTCGCTTTCCTTGAGCTCGTGCTCGAGCGCCGCGTCCTCGCCCTTGCTGGCGCCCCGCGGGCGCGTGCCGGCGATGGGACGGAGCGTCACCCGATCCCCGTGCAGCCGGACCAGGATCTCCGGCGAGGAGCCGGCGACCGATCGGTCGGCGAACCGGAGGTAGAACATGTAGGGCGACGGGTTGAGCACGCGGAGCGCGCGGTACACGTCGAGCGGAGCCACCGGGACGTCCGCCTCCAGGTGGTGCGCCAGGACGACCTGGACGATATCCCCCGCGCGGATGTGCTCCTTCGCCTTCACCACCGCCTTCTTGTACGCATCCTCCCCCATCGTGCTCCGGAAGCGCACGTCGCCGTTCGGGTGAGGCACCGGGGCCGGGTTGGGCATGGGAGCCGCGAGCCGGGCGATCATCTCCTCGATCACGGCGGTGGCCTCGGAATAGGCGCGGTCGGGGGCCGAGCCGGGGCGGCTGTTGACGACGACCTGGAGCCGGTGGCGGAAGTTGTCGAAGACGAGGACCACGTCCGGGAAGACGAACTGGAGATCCGGATCGTCGCGATCCGCCTCGAGCGTGGACGGCAGACGTTCGAGGAAGCGGACGTAGTCGTAGCCCACCATCCCGACGGCGCCCCCGCTGAACGGAGGGAGATCGGGTACCGGGGCGGCGCGGAACTCCGCGATCAGCTCTTGGAGCGCGGCGAGCGGATCCTCCCGCTCCATGCGCTCGGTGCGCTCGCCGCGCCGGATCTCGACCGTCGTGCCGCTCGAGCGGAACTCGACCGAGGGGCGGAAGCCGAGGATGGAGTAGCGCCCCCATG
>DATEOQ010000152.1:0-2856 GCA_035273905.1 Candidatus Eiseniibacteriota bacterium
TCCGCCCCGCATCGCGACGAGAAGGGTGCCGAGCGCGCGCGCGTCGATCGACGTGACGTAGCCCGAGCGCGGAGCGAGGACCGGAGTCTCCACTTCGGCATGAGGAAGGATGGAAGGGTCGTGCAGCGACCGTGGATCGCCCCCTTGTGCCTGGATCCACGCCTCGGCCCGCCGCACCGCCTCGCCCGATTCGAGCACGCGGTCGAGCCTCGCCTCGGCCTCGAACCGCTCCCGCGCGATCTTCGCGACGAGGAGCATCCGCACGGCCAGCTCCCGCGTGACCTCCATGAGGTCCGGCGGGGCCTGGCCCTGGAGGAGCGCGAACGCCTCGGCGGTCTCGTTGGCGTTCCCGATCGCGCGCCCCAGCGGCTGCTCCATCGAGGTGATCACGGCGTATCCGCGGCGCGAGAGCTCGTGGGAGACGTCGACCAGCTCGCGCGCGAGCGCGCGAGCCTCCTCCTCGGTGCGCATGAACGCGCCGCCGCCCCGCTTCACGTCGAACACGACCGCCTCGGTTCCGGATGCGAACTTCTTGCTCAGGATGCTCGCCACGATCAACGGAATGGATTCGACCGTCGCGGTCACGTCACGCAGGGCGTAGAGCTCCTGATCCGCCGGGTCGAGCTCCGCGGTCTGCCCCGCGATGACGATGCCGATCCGCTCGACCTGCGCTGTGAATTCGTCGATCGAGAGCTTCACGCGGAAGCCCGGGATCGACTCGAGCTTGTCCAGCGTCCCGCCGGTGTGGCCCAATCCACGCCCCGCGATCATGGGCACGACCGCGCCGCACGCCGCCACCCAGGGAGCGAGCGCGAGGGACACCTTGTCCCCTACGCCTCCGGTCGAATGCTTGTCCACCGTGGGACGCCCGATGCGCGACCAATCGAGCACGCGGCCCGACCGGAGCATGGCCTCGGTGAGCGCGATCGTCTCCGCGCGTGTCATCCCGCGAAGCGTGATCGCCATGAGAAGAGCGGAGCTCTGGTAGTCGGGGACCGAGCCGTCCACCACGCCGTGAATCCAGCGCTCGATCTCCTCCTGCTTGAGCGCCTCGCCGTCCCGCTTCCTCCGGATCAGCTCCTTCATGGGACGGGCGCCGAGCGCACGCTGCGGCCGGCGGACATCACGCGGCGAGGATCAGCGCGAGGGCTCGAAATCGCGGAACGGACGCGGCAGGAGCGCGGCGATCGGAATCTCCTCGTGACCGCCCCCCTTCGGGACGATCACGATCAGATCGGGTGCGCGCTCGTAGAGGATCTGGCGGCAGGCGCCACAGGGAAGGATGGGAGTCGTCGCGTTCGAGACGAGCGCGAGTCTTCGAAAGTCGTGGGCTCCGCGCGCGACGGCGCCGAAGACGGCGTTCCGCTCGGCGCAGAGGGTGAGGCTGTAGGTGACCGACTCGACGTTGACGCCGGGATGGATTGCGCCCGACGCATCCAGGAGCGCGGCGCCGACCTTGAGGCCGGAATAGGGCGCGATCGCGTGTCCCATCGAGGCGCGGGCCGCGGCCAGGAGGCGCTCCGCGTCGGCCGCGCCGGACGGATCGCGACCGCTCACGAACCTTTGCTCGTCTTCCGCCGCGTTCGCGTCTTTCCTTCGGGCTCGGTGACCTTCGCGTGATGCCCTTCGGGTGGCGCCACCTTGCTCAGCCGGGCGAACTTCACCATCAACCGCCGCTTCGAGTTGTCTGGAAACGAGACCAGCACCGAGTGCGAGTCCCCGCTCCCGCGCGCCTCGAGCACGAGTCCGTCTCCGAATTCGGGATGCCGCACCCACTCTCCAACGCGGAATTCATCGCTCATACGCCGGTCGTCCCTCCCTGGCCCGTTTCTACCGTCCCGTTCCGGCGCGGGTCTTGTACTGGACCTTGCGCCGGCGCTTCCGTCCGGCCGCTGAGCCGGATTCCGCCACCTCGATTTCTTGCCGCTCGCCGATCAACGTCAGCACCTTGGGGGGGCGCCCCTCCTCCACGTACACGCGCACGACGCGCTTCCCCATGCTGCAGAGGAGATCGTACGGAATCGTCTGCGCCCACTGCGCCACCTCGTCGAGCCCGAGACGAACCCCCTGCTGCTCGCCCCAGAGCACGACCTCGTCGCCCAGGGCCACACCCTCGATGTCGGTCGTGTCCACCATCGTGAGATCCATGGTGACGCGCCCCACGATGGGCGCGCGCTGCCCGCGGATCAAGACCTGTCCGCGGTTCGAGAGCTGCCAGGGATAGCCGTGCCCGTACCCGACCGGCAGCACGCCGATCCGGGTCCAGCGCTTCGTCGTGTAGGTCCTCCCGTAGCTCACGTTGCGTCCGGGCGGGAGATCGCGAAGCTGCACGACGCGCGTCTTGAACGACAGGATCCCGTCGACCTCGACGGACCGCGGCACCTCGCGGGTGGGGTAGAAGCCGTAGGCCAGGATTCCGGGGCGCACCATGTCGAGGAAGGAATCCGGCACGCTCAGGAGTCCCGCGCTGTTGGCCGCATGGCGCACGCCCACGTCGATGTTCCGGAGCGCGAGGGAGCGCAGGATTGTCTCGAACTTCCGCACCTGCTCCTCCGTGCCACCGGAGTCGCCGCTGTCGGCATCCGGGAAGTGGGTGTAGACGCCCTCGAGCTTGAGATTCGGAAGCTGCGTCACGCGCGTGATGAACTCGACCGCCTCGCTGTCCGACACGCCGGTGCGTCCCATGCCGGTGTCCACCTCCACGTGGAAGCGGGCCAGGAGCTGCTGCGCCACGCACCGCGCGGAGAGCCGCTCGGCGAACTCCAGGCTCGTGACCGAGGGCGTGAGGCGGTGCTCCAGGATCTCATCCACCTCGCCCAGGAGCGTGGGGCTCAGGATCACGATCGGCGCGTCGAC
>DATEOQ010000153.1:0-2507 GCA_035273905.1 Candidatus Eiseniibacteriota bacterium
GGCATTCTATGGCGGCGCGCCGTGGCGTGACGGCCCGCGCGAAGCCATACTCGCGCTCATTGAGAACTACACCGAATTCGTGATCGAGCTGGACGACTCGGTCATCGACCACCTTCGCACTCGCGTTCCCCGGAGCTAGACCTGCACGACGTCGCGATCGAGCTCGAGCATCGCCCCGGCGCTCTCGCCGCCATGGGCGAGGCGCTCGGCCGCGCGGGGGTGAGCGTGGAAGGGGGCGGCGTCTTTCTCGTCGGCGGCGTCGGCGTGGCCCACTTCCTGTTCCACGACGGTCTCGCCGCGCGCCGCGCCCTCGAGGCCGCGAAGATCCGCGTGCTCGCCGTGAACGAGGTGGTGGTGCTCCGGCTGCGCCAGGGCGAGCCGGGGCAGCTCGGGAAGATCGGGCGGCGGATGGCCGAAGCGGGCGTGAACATCGAGGTCCAGTACTCGGACCACGACCGTCAGCTCATCCTCGTCGTGGACGACCTCGCGAAGGGGCGCGCCGTGGCGGATGCGTGGATGCGGGAGCGCGCGAATGGGTAAGGGGCGGCTCGAAGCCTTCAGCGACGGCGTGCTCGCGATCATCATCACGATCATGGTGCTCGAGCTCAAGGTGCCGCACAGGGAAGACCTCGGTTCCCTCGTCCCTTTGATCCCCAAACTCCTGAGCTACGTGCTGAGCTTCGTCTACCTGGCCATCTACTGGAACAATCATCACCACATGCTCCACGTCACGCACCGGGTCACGGGAGCGATCCTGTGGGCGAACATGCACCTGCTCTTCTGGCTCTCTCTCATTCCGTTCGCGACCGGTTGGATGGGGGAGAATCGCTTCGCACCAGTGCCGACGGCCATCTATGGAGTGCTGCTCCTGATGGCGGCCATCGCGTACTGGATCCTCATGCAAGCGATCCTGAGGGTCGAAGGTGCGGACTCCGTTCTGGCCCGTGCGGTGAAGCAAGATCTCAAGGGGAAGGGCTCGATCTTGCTGTACGTCGCGGCGGTCTTCCTCGCCTTCGTGAATCCCGTGATCGCGCGCGCCATCTACGTGCTCGTCGCTCTGATCTGGGTCATTCCCGACCGGAGGATCGAGCGGGCCCTGGCCGAGCACGAGGCCCCCCGCTAGGGCTGACTCGCGCCGCGGGGAGCTAGTTCGCCGACGATGCGGTGGCGATGTACTCCTCGACCTGTTGCCTCAACACGGGAAGCGCCACCGCGCCGTTCCCGAGCACCGCGTCGTGGAATGCCTTGATGTCGAAGCGGCTCCCGAGCTTCGCTTTGGCCTCGTCGCGCAGCTTCAAGATTTCCATCTGCCCGACCTTGTAGGCGAGCGCCTGCCCGGGCCACGTGATGTAGCGGTCCACTTCGTTCTCGATGTTGTTTTCGGCGAGGATCGAGTTCTCGGTCATGTAGTCGATCGCTTGCTGCCGGCTCCAGCCCTTGGCGTGAATTCCGGTATCCACGACGAGACGGCACGCGCGCCACGCGTCGAACGAGAGCATCCCCATCCGATCCACGTCGCTCGTGTAGAGCCCCATCTCGTCCGCGAGCCGCTCCGCGTACAGACCCCAGCCTTCGACGAACGCGGTGACACCCTGGTGCTTTCGGAACTCGGGGACGTTCGTCAATTCCTGCGCGACCGCGATCTGGAGATGATGCCCGGGCACCGACTCGTGGAACGCGAGCGCCTCGGCCTCGTAACGGGGCCGTGTCTCGGGTAGGTAGGTATTGATCATGTATGTTCCGGGGCGCTTTCCGTCATCGGAGGGATGGCGGTAATACGCGATGGTGGAGTGGGGCGCCTCGTGCATGCCCATCACGCGCACCTCGCAAGGCGCCTTGGGCTGGATTCGACCGAACCACTGCGGCACCGCCGCCTGCGCGCGCGCGAGCGACTCCCGCGCTTCGGCCTCGATCTCCGCGCCGGTCTTGAAGTGCATGGCCGGATCCCCGCGCAGACGGCGCTGGATCTCCGCGATGTCGGAGGTGCCGAACACCTTCTGCCCGAGCGCCGCGAGATCGCGGCGGAACGCGGCGACCGCGTCGAGCCCCATCTGATGCACCTGCGCCGGATCGAGATCGAGCGACGTGTGCATGCGAATCATCTTCTTGTAGCACTCGAGGCCGCCTGGCAGCGCGGCGAGTCCCGCCTTCTCGGGAGGACGCGCGGCCGGGAGCACCTCGCTCTCGAGCATGTCGCGATACCGCACGAGACCGGGTCGAAGCGAGGACTCGATGGCGTCACGCAGATCCGTCCCGAAGCGGTCGCGATCGGCCGGAAGCCAGCCTTCGTGCTTGGCATGCGCCGGCTTCCAAATGGCAAGGCTCTCGATGGGCGCGGAGGTGAGCTGCGTCAGCTCGTCGATCGTCTTCAGCACCGCGTCGACGGACGCCGTCTTGCGCTGCGAGAGTCCGTCGCGAAGGTTGGCCACGTGTTCGTTGAGATACGGTCCCATCGCGCGCACCCGCTTCACGTACGCCGCTGCGTCCTTGCGCGTGTCGATGGTCGT
>DATEOQ010000154.1:0-2338 GCA_035273905.1 Candidatus Eiseniibacteriota bacterium
CGGCTGGCCAGCCTGACGTCGAACGTCTTCCGGGAGCCGTCCCGGAGCACCACGATGGACACACGGGACCCGGCGTCCTCGTCCTTCATCTCGCGGATCAGCTCGTCGGGATCCGAGATCTCGTTGCCGTCCACCCGGACGATCACGTCGCCCCGGCGAATACCGGCCTGATCGGCCGGGCTTCCGTCCGCGACCATGCTGACGAGCGCCCCCTGGGTGTTCGGAAGATCGCGGGCGCGCTGCAGGTCGCGGGTGATCTCCTGGACCCGCACGCCTAGATAGGCGCCGCCGCTCTGAGACGGCCCGTTGTCGTCGTCGTTGTGATAGACCCGCACCCGCGGCTGGGTACCCTGGTCCTCGTCATCACTTTGCGCGTAAGCGGGCCCGGTCGCCAGGATGAGGCAGACCAGCCCGGCGAGGACTCCCGCCGCCGGCACGCGGGCGATGAAGTTCCTCATGTTCGACCTCCTTGGGGGATGGGGAAGGGCCGGTACCGTCCGGCCACATATCCGTCTACAAGCGGAGAGGGTCGCCGGTTCCCACGGGCGGCAGGGGATTGACCGCGTGGAGCGCGGCGATCGGGGCTACTTGGCGGGGACGAGCTTGAAGCTGGCGCAGCCTTTCGGCGCGGCGCCGATCGGGCCGCACTCCGCGAGGGCCGCGGGAGAGAGATCCCGGAGCTTGAAGTTCTGGTGGTCGGGGTCGCAGAAGAGCGGATCCCCGACGAGCGTATCGACGGAGGGTAGCGATCCGAGTGCGGCTCCCGTCGGGTCGTAGATCAGGTTGCAGGTGTAGAGCGGCGTGCTGTTGAAGCCGACCGTGACCCGCTGGTTGGGCGCGAGGGCGAAGATGTTCTTCCGGATCTCGGGCGATGCGAACTCGGCCCAGATCGTGGCCGATTCGCCGGAGATGTTCTTGTAGAACGTGCAGTTCGCGAGCGTCGCCTGGAGTCCCGATGAAGGGCGCTTCACGTATCCGATCGCGCTGCCAGCCGCCTGGGACCGGTTTCGGTCGAAGATGCATTGTCCCACGTTCATCATCGAGCCGTCCGCATGGATGGCGCCGTCCGCCTTCGCGCTGTTCTCCTGGAAGACGCAACGCGATATCGCCGATCTCGTTTCCCGCATGGCCGCGATCGCGCCGCCGGCCAAGGGCGAGTTGTTGCGCAGGAACATGGTATCCGCGAAGAGGAGCTGGGACGAATCCGCGTAGACCGCTCCGCCCCCCGCGGTCTCGGCGCTGTTGTCCTCGAACCGGCAATTCCGGACGGGGAAGATGGTTGCCGACTCGTTCATCGAGAGCCCGCCGCCCGCGTACGCCTTGTTTCGCTGGAAGAGACAGTCGCGGATCGCGACCGCGGACTCGTTGAGCGAGATCCCGCTTCCCGAGTTCTCGAGGAAATGGATCTCGTGCATGTCGACGTCCACCGACTGCCAGATCCCAATACCCGACTCCCAGTTCTTCTCGATGAGACAGGTCGCGATCATGAGCGAGCTGTCGCGCACGCAGGAGATCCCGCCCCCCGAGTTGGCCTTCCCGCGACGGATCGTGAACCCGACCACCGCCCCGTTCCGGATTCCCTCGATCTGGAGCACGCGAACGCTGTCGCCGCCGTCCAGGATGGTCGTCTCCGGGCCCTGATCGCCGAAGAGAACGAGCGGTTTCTTCATCACGATCGGGCCGCGATAGACGCCCGGGCTGACCCAGACCGTGTCTCCGGGAGACGCGGCATCGATCGCCTTCTGGATCGTCTTGTGCTGCCTCGGGACGAACAGCCGCCGCGCGTGCGCCGGGCTGGGAAGCGCGAGGAAGAGACCGAGGATGACGAGGAGGCCCCGAGCGAGTCTACGCATCTCGCTCCACGTCTCCCATGGAGGAGGGATCGAGCGGACCGGCGAACACGAGGACGTAGTGCTCGGGGTCGAGATGCTTCCGCGCCGCATCGCGCGCGCGAGCGGTCGTGATGGAGCGGATGATCGAGGGGTAGCGCTCGATGTAGTCGAGCCCGAGACCGTAGATCTCGGAGCTCAGGAGCTGTCCCGCGACCCCGGCGTTCGTTTCGAGGCGCACCGGGAAGACGCCCGTGAGGTAGCCCCTGGCTTCCTCCATCTCGCCGTCCGTCGGCCCCTCGTCGTGAAGGCGCCGCACCTCGTCGAGGATGGCCTCGGCGCAGCGCGCCGCGTTCCCGGGATTCGTCCCCGCGCGGATCTGGAGCGGCCCGGCGCCGATTCCGGCCATGAGGCCGGAGTAGACGCCGTAGACGAGACCCTGCCGATCGCGGATCTGATCCATGAGCCGGCTCGACAGAGACCCGCCTCCCAGGACGTAGTTCATCATC
>DATEOQ010000155.1:0-3245 GCA_035273905.1 Candidatus Eiseniibacteriota bacterium
GATCAGGCCCAGATTCACCCAAGCCTCGGCGAGCGGCGGCTTGAGCTCGGTCGCCTTCTTGAACGCCACGAGCGCGTCGTCGCGCTTCCCCTGGAGCACGTAGTAGCTGCCCATGTTGAGGTAGGCCGAGGGATCCTTGGGATCGAGCTGGACCGCCTTTTTGAACTCACGGTAGGCGTCGTCCGGGCGCCTCAGGTCCATGTACGCGGCGCCGAGGCTCACGTGCGCTCCCGCCTCGTTCGGAACGAGCGCGGCCATCTTCTGGAACGCCGCGAGGGCCTCCTGGCTCTTTCCGGCCCGGCGATACGCGGTGCCCAGGGCGAAATACGCATTGGGATCCTTGGGGTTCTTTTTCACCATGGCCTGGGCATCGGCCACGCTCGTCACCGGAGCGGAAGCGGCCAGGGCCCGGCCGGGGTTGGAAGCCCCGAACACGAAGAGAGAGGTGACGAAGAGAAATGCTGCCGCGGCGAGCGCGTGCGCCCGCAAATGCCTGGGGCCGTATCGATTCATTGGATGGCGATCTCGCATGGGAGAAGAGCGAAAGGAACGCTAATCAGTCCATACCCCGAAGTCAACCTGCTTCTCCCCTCGGTTGGCGCCGGACAGGGGCGTTATCGGCGGATCGGGGCCGGTTCTGAACCGGATCAATCCACGTGAGCCGGGGGATGGCCGGACGATCGCTCCGCGTCCGCGTCCGAGCCGAACTCGAAGCTCTCGAGCATCTCGCGAAGACGGGGCGGCTCGAGCGGCTTCGTCAAGTGCCGGTCGAATCCCGCCTCGTGCGAGCGCTTCCGGTCGTCCTCGCGGCCGTATCCCGTGAGGGCGACGAGCTTGAGCGTGGCGCCGTGCTCCGCGCGGAGCCGTTCCGCGACCTCGTACCCGTCGAGGCCAGGAATTCCGATGTCGAGGAGCACGATCTCGGGCTCGAACATCCGGGCGGCGTCGAGCGCCTTGTGGCCGTCCGACGCGATCTCGACGCAGTGGCCCCAGATCTGGAGCAGCATCGCGAGGCTCTGCGCGGAATCGGGATCGTCCTCGACCACGAGAACGCGGCGGGTCGTGGTGCTTCCGGGCGTGGAGCGCCGATCTTCGAGCACCCCCTTCCCGCCCGGGGATGCGAGCGGCAGGGTCACGGTGAACTCGCATCCATGGCCGAGCCCCTCGCTCGCCGCCTGCACCCGGCCGCCGTGCATCTCGACCAGGCGCTTGACCAGCGTGAGCCCGATGCCGAGCCCTCCCTGCGACCGCGTGAGCGAGCGGTCGGCCTGGACGAACAGATCGAACACGCGAGGCAGGACGTCCGGCGGGATCCCGATGCCGGTGTCGCGGACCCGGATCACGATCCGGTCCTGCTCCCGCTCTCCACTCAGGAAGATCCGTCCACCCCTGTCGGTGTACTTGACCGCATTCGACAAGATGTTGCCGATGGACTGGGCGAGACGCACCTCGTCCCCTTCGAACCGGATCGGCTCTTCGGGAAGAGCCACGATCAGCTCCAGCCCGTCCGTCTCCACCTGGCCCCGGACGACGTCCACGGCACGCGCGAAGACGGCCGCGAGCTCGATGGACTCCTTGCGAAGCTCGACCTTGTCGCTGATGAGGCGCGACACGTCGAGAAGATCGTCCACGAGGCGGACGACGCTGTCGAGCTGGCGCTCCATGATGGCGCGCGCCTGCTCCGCTTGCTGGCGGTCGGGCTCGGTGCGGAGGAGATGGAGCGCGTTCCGAATCGGCGCGAGCGGGTTACGGAGCTCGTGCGCGAGGACCGCGAGGAACTCGTCCTTCCGGCGCTCCTCGTCCCGCAGCTCATCGTAGAGCCGGCGGTACTCCGCCTCCGACTCCGACAGCCGCTTCCGCGTGTCGACGAGGTCCTGGATGAGGCGGCGCGGGCCGAGATCGGTGACCACGAAGCAGAAGAGGGCGGAGATGGGCGAGGGATGGATCGCGATCTCGATCGGCTGAGGGCTCGCCCCGGGGCGCTGGACGAGCACCTCGACACGGCCGCTCGAGCGTTCGGAAACCTCGCTCAGGGCGTCCGCGAGCCGGAGCGCGTCCGGTCCGGAGAGGTATTCCCTCCAGTGGGAGCCCGTCACCTCGTCGCGCGAGCGGCGGAAGAGCTCGGCGAGCGAGCGGTTGCAATAGGCGATGCGGCCATTGGCGTCCACGACGGCGGCGCCGTGCGCCATGGACTCGAGGAGGAGCCGGTACGGACGGTCGATCCGCTCGAGGACGTAGAGCTCCTCCCCCGGCTCGGCCGACACGACCAGCGCGTCGATCTGTCCCGCGCGGACCGCGGCCACCATTTCCTCGACTTCTTCCAGCCGCTCGCGCAGGGAGCGGAGCTGCGTCTTCAGGCTCTCGTTGTCGGCCAGGAGCTGGCGATACGTTCTCGGTTCCATGGATCCCGTCCGGTCAGGTGATTGGCTTCTGGTCCAGTTTCAATCCGACGATGACGCGCTGCTGGTTCGAGAGATCCCCGATGATCTTTCGCATCGGCTCGGGGAGCTTGCGGACGAGCGTCGGCACTGCCACGATCTGATCCGTTCGCGCGAGGCTCGGATTTTGCGCAAGGTCGATCACCTCGATCTTGTACTTGCCTCCCAGGTGGCCATCGCAGATGGCTTTCAGGTTTTCGAGCGCGGCGATCGACCGTTGGGTCTGTCCCGCCACGTAGAGCTTGAGAATCCACCCGTCGCTCGAGGCGTCGGGGTCCTGTTCGGCTCGTGCGTCCTGGCGCGTCATGGCAATCCATTTCCTCCAGGTTCGTTCGAAGGTCCTTTTTCCCCCCGCCTCGTCCCCATCGCCTGACGATCCGAGGCGAGCTCGCCAAGGCGCACGACCTCTTGATCGATGCGAAGGGTCAGCTCGTTCTGCTCGGACGTGAATTGGGCTTTCAGCGCTTCGATCTGCGCGTCGAGCGCCAGCCGCTTGGTCGCGAGGTCGCGGCGCATGCGCTCGATCGACTGCTGACGAATGGTTTCCTCGGCCCGCTCCGCCGCCTCGCGCGAAGCGCGCGCGGATCCGGTGAGCACCCCCTCCGGGCCCGTGTAGACGTCCTGGAGCTCGACGCCCCGGCTCGTGATGAGGAACTCCCGGATCTGATTCGAATGCGCGGTACCGCGCGCCTTGAGTACGTAGATGCCGCGATTCCGCTCGCCCGATGACTCGATGTCGCGGAGGAGGATCCACGTGTCGATCAACGAGGAGATACCGACGTCGGTCATCTCGGTTCCTCGCGAGGC
>DATEOQ010000156.1:0-4299 GCA_035273905.1 Candidatus Eiseniibacteriota bacterium
TCTCGGGCACGGCATCCACGTCCGCGGTCTGCGTGCGGAAGTTCACGATGCAGGCCCGGAGCACGTAGCGCCCCTCGACGATCGCATTCGAGACGAAGATCTCCCCCTCTTCCTGCAGCCGCTCCAGGATCGCCTGGTTCAGCTCGTCGAGGTACCGCGCAACGTCCTCTTCCTGCGCGCGCGCCTTGAGATCTTCGGGCAGGTAGCGGTAGGTGGCGATGCTCAGGACCTGCGTCGTGAGCTCGAGATCGGGGCGCCGGGCGATCGCCTCCGCCATCCGCTGCGAGAGCCGGATGTCGTCCCCGATCATGCGGCGGTAGCCCGCGGCGCCGGCCTGGCGCAGCATCAGCCACACCTTGAGCGCGCGGAACCCGCGGGAGTTCTGGGGGCCGAGATCGAGGAAGTTGATCGCTTCCTCGTCGAGATGATAGTAGGGCGGACGGTACGAGAACGCGCTCCGAAGCCGCCCCGCCTCGCGGATCAGCGTGCACCCCGCTTCGAGCGGCGCGTACAGCCACTTGTGCGGATCCACGGCGATCGAATCCGCGGCGAAGAGCCCGCGCAGCGCGACGGGCACATCGGGAAGCGCCGCGGCCAATCCGCCATAGGCGCCGTCGACGTGGAACCAGAGCCCCCGCTCGCGGCAGAACGCGGCGATCTCCGGGAGCGGATCGATCGCGCCGGTGCTCACCGATCCCGCCGTGCCGACCACGAGGAACGGCTTGTCCCCCGCCGCCCGGTCCGCGTCCACCTGCGCGCGCAGCGCGTCCAGATCCATGGTCTGGTCCCGCTTCACCGGGATCCAGCGGACGGCCTGCTCGCCGATGCCGGAAAGATCGGCCGCCTTCTGGATCCAGGTGTGTGTCTCGGCGGACCCGTAGACGCGGAGCATGGGCCCCGCCGCCACGCCCTCGGCGCGCACGTTCCAGTCCGCCTGCGCAGCGCGCGCGGCGTAGAACGCGACGATGTTCGCCATGTTGCCGCCGCTCACGAGAATTCCTTCGGCCGCCGGGAATCCGATCAGCTCCGCGATCCAGCGAATGGTTTGCGCCTCGATCTCCGTGGCCGCTGGGGACAGAACCCAGCCCCCGACGTTCGGATTGGCGGAGGCGGCGAGGAGATCGCCGAGCATCCCGATGGGAGCGGGCGATGCCGTGATGTAGCCGAAGAAGCGGGGGTGGCCGTTGAAGAGCGAATGGTCGAAGAGCGTTCGGGCCGTCCCCTCGAGAAGCGCGCCGCCGTCCATCCCCGCCTCGGGGAGCGGTCCGTTCAGATCGAGCGCGTCCCGCACCTCGGATGGCGTCTCGCCCGGCGTCACCGGACGGGACGGAACCGAATCGAGGAGCGATGCGATCTGGTCCACGAGCGCGTGCCCCCAGCTCCGGAACGTGGCGGAGTCGATCGCGAGCGGCGCGTCGCGGCGCGGCCCTAAATCGTCGCGCTTCACGGTCATCGAAGTCCCTCGAAGAGATCGCGCTCCTTGGCGCGGCCTCCGTTCACGGTGCTGAGCGCCCGATAGAACTCATGCGTGCCCCAGAGCGCTCGGTGACGGGCGGTGTCGAGGTCTTTGAGCTTCTCGTAGATCGCGATCTGCGAGTCGTGGCACGAGACTGCCTTCCAGGCGATCTCCCAGTGCTCGGTCGTATCGATGGTGGTGGTGATCTCCCATTCGGGCCAGGCGTGCGCCACTCGCTCCACGCCGTCCACCGTCGACGCGAGACGCTTGAACGCGTACTGGTAAGCCTCCCAGCGCGCGGGCGAGTTCACCAGGTAGTAGAGCTTCGATACCGAATGGGGCTGGCCGGCCGGATCGGTCGTCTGCGCGGGATCGGCCGCGACCAGGACCGCGGCCGTCGTGAACTGGCAGATCGCGATGTGGTCCGGGTGGCCGTACACGCCGTCGGGTGGGAACGTGAGCACCACCTGCGGCCTCGCCGCGCGGATCCGTCCCGCGATCCGGCTCACGATCTCGCGGGAGTTCGCCTGATCGAGCCCGCCGTCCTGGTATCCGAGGAGCCAGAAGCCGCGCACGCCCAGCGCCTGCGCGGCGCATCGAACCTCGGCCTCGCGGATCTCGCCCAGACGCTCGCGGCCGGGGTGCCCCGGGCCGTCCCGGTGCTCGTGGTACCGCCCCCCCTCGCCGCGCGTCGCGGTGACGAGGGAGACATCCACACCTTCGGCCGCGTACTTCGCGAGCACGCCTCCCAGGCCGAGCGACTCGTCGTCGGGGTGCGCGAGCACCGCCATGAGGCGGAGCGGAGCGGATGGGCCGTCTTGGGATGGAGGAGACATGGAACGGAGGAGAATACACGGAAAGGCGGGCTTGCGCTCGCCTCCGGAGGGCGTACGCTGAAAGGAGCGCCAGCCTGGGATGGGAGGTCGTCATGGCGACGATTCCATGGATCCGGGACGTCGACGCCGCGCTCGCCAAGGGGGTGTCGGAAGGGAAGCCCGTTCTCCTGGATTTCAGCGCCGCACCGATGTGAAGCGGGTGTGCCCGGCTGGAAGCCGAGGTCTACCCCGATGAGCCCATCGCGCGGTTCATCACGGAGAATTTCATCCCCGCCAAGGCCCACGTGAAGGATCAGCCCGATACCTTCCGCCGTTTCGGCGCGCCCTGGACCCCGACGCAGCTCGTGCTGGGCGAGTCGGGCAAGGAGCGCTATCGGATCGAAGGGTTCCTGCCCGCCGAGGATTTTCTGGCCCAGCTCAAGATGGCGCTCGGCCGGCTCGCGTTCGAGAGCGAGCGCTTCGGCGAAGCGGAGCAGCGGTTCCTCAACGTGTGCCGCGAGCATCCGGAGTCCACATCGGCGCCGGAGGCGTGCTACTGGGCGGGTGTCAGCGAGTACAAGGAGAAGCAGGAACCATCCCCGCTCAAGGAAACCGCCGAGTTCCTCATGAACCGGTATCCCGAGAGCGAGTGGGCCAAGAAGGCGTCGGTCTGGGCCGGATGAGCCGGCCGCGCTGAAGCCCGCACGGGCCTAAGGGCCCGCGCGCGACAACGGGGGCGTCACGCCGCGAGGCGGGGCGCCCTCTACTCGTATCGGAGCGCGATGATGGGATCGAGGCTCGCCGCGCGCCGCGCGGGCCAGACCCCGAACAGGATGCCGACCGCCGCGGCGAAGATGAACGAGACCACGATCGAGAAGGGATCGACCGACGTGGTCCAGCCGAAGGCGACGCGGAGCATCGTCGCCATGCCGGCGCCGAGAAGGATGCCGGCGATGCCTCCGAGGAGGCAGAGCACGACCGCCTCGATCAGGAACTGGAGGAGGATGTTGGCGCGGGTCGCGCCGAGCGCCTTCCGGATCCCGATCTCCCGCGTCCGCTCCGTCACCGAGACGAGCATGATGTTCATGATGCCGATCCCGCCCACGAGGAGGCTCACCGCGGCGATGCCGGCGAGGAGGAGCGTGAACACCTGCGTGGTCTCGCCAAGGGTCGTGAGGAAGTCGGCCTGGCTCCGGATCACGAAGTCGTCCGGAGCGCCGGAGCGGAGCCGGTGCTCGCGGCGCAGGATCTGCTGCACGTCCGCCATCGCGTTCGGGATCTCGTCCTCCGACGGAGCGAGCACGTTGATGGAGCGCAGGCGGTCGGTGCCGAAGAGCCGGAAGCGCGCCGTCTCGATGGGGATCAGCACCTGATCGTCGGGGTTGTTGAACCCGCCCCCGGTCCCCTTCGACGCGAGCACGCCGACGACCACGAACTGGATGCTGCCGATCCGGACCGGCTCGCCGATCAGCGCCTCGGGGGCCGTGACGCCGAGATCGCTCACCACCTGGGATCCGAGCACGGCCACGCGCCGCCTCGCGTCGTTGTCAGCGTCCGTGAACATGGCGCCCGCGCCGACCGTGAAGTTCCGGACCTCGGGGTAGTTCGCGGTCACGCCGGAGATCGAGGTGTTCGTGTTCTGGTTCAGGTACTGGACCTGGAACTGCCGGGTCATCTCGGGCTGGATGCCCCCGAGAACCGTCGAGCGGCGCTCGAGCGCGTCGGCGTCGTCCATCGTGAGGATGGAGCGATCCGTACCGGAGGCGATGCCGCCGGGGCCGCGCGCCGACGTGGGCATGACGGTGAGGAGCGTCGTGCCGAGGGACGCGATCCGCGCTTTCACCGAGGCCTGCGCCCCGCGTCCGAGGGCCACCATGGCGATGACCGCGGCCACGCCGATCACGACGCCGAGCATCGTTAGGAACGAACGGAGCTTGTTCGCGCGGAGCGCCGCGAGCGCGACCGCGAGGATCTCGTGGACGATCACGCTACCGCCCCCCTCCGCCGCCGCCACCGCGGCCACCGCCA